>CAZDIF010000112.1:0-7147 GCA_964505365.1 uncultured Actinomycetota bacterium | reverse complement strand
GCCGGCAAGGCCACCGAGCAGACCGGCATGCAGGTCGCCGGCGTCATCGAGAACATGGCCGGGTTCACCTGCCCCGACTGCGGCGGCCAGCACGACCTGTTCGGGTCCGGCGGCGGCAAGGAGCTGTCCGAGGCGCTGGAGACCGACCTGCTGGGCCAGATCCCGATCGACCCGCGCCTGCTCGAGGGCGGCGACAGCGGGGTCCCGCTGGTCGTCTCGGACCCGGACGCGCCGGCCTCGAAGGCGATCATCGACCTCGCCGCCACGCTGGCCGCGCGCAAGCGCTCGGTCGTGGGCCGGTCGTTGCCCCTGTCGGTGGGCTGAGCGAGGCTCAGCGCCGCCGGCGGGAACGCCGGCGACGGATACGACGGCCGACGCCCCGGATCCGCTGCCAGGCGGTCGCGGACAGCACGCCGATCCCGGCTCCGGCCAGCGGGTCGGTCGCGTGGTGCACGCCGACGTAGATCCGCGAGCTGGCGACGAACAGGACGAGACCCGCGCCGAGCAGCCGTGCTCCGCGGTGGCCGTGGTCGGCGGCCGCGGTGCCGATTGCGGCGGCCACGGCCGAGTGGCCGGACGGCCACGACGACCCGGCCGGGATCGTCACGAGCCGTTCGGCCTCGGCCTCCTCGTAGGGCCGGGGCCGGTCGACCAACGGCTTGGCGGACTGGGCGGCGACCCAGGCAATGGCCCCGGCGCCAGCGACGTCGACCGCCGCGTCCCGCCGTCCGGTGGCGGCCAGCACGGCCGCGGTCCCGGCCAGCCCGAAGACCGATCCGAGGTCGGTCGCGGCCCCGATGGTGACGTCGGCGGCCGGTCCGAGCGGGCGGCGCAGCCACTCCGCGGCGACGCGGTCGAAGCGGTCGGCGGCCTCGCCGTCCTGCACCAGCGCCCAGCTGGTGCCGATGGCGGCGCCCGCCGCCAGCACGCGGCCCCAGGGCACCCGTCGGTCCGTGCGCCGCACTCAGGTGGCCTCGGGGTCGGTCGGCGGCGGGGCGTCGGCGGGGCGTGAAGCGCCCTGGCCGGCTCCCGGGCCGCTCAGGGCCCCGGTGACGCTGGCCCGCAGCTCCGTCATGTCCTCACGGATGCCACGCAGGTCCTTGTCCAGGCCCTGCAGGTCGGCGGCGTGCTTGAGGTCGTCGATGGAGCGCGACGCCTCGGACCGGAACTTCGCGATGGCCTTCCCGGCGTTGCGGGCGAGCTCGGGCAGCCGCTCCGGGCCGAACACGAGCAGGGCGATCACGAGGACGACGAACAGCTCCATGAAGCCGAGATTGCCCACGGATGCACCTCGCGTCGTCGCGCGGCGAGCCTACCGCCACGGGGTCGCGCAGCGTCAGGCGTCCTCGTCGAGCTCGCCGAGCTCCACCTCGACCGTCCGCTCCTCGCCGTCGCGCAGGAAGGTGACCTCGATCGTGTCACCGGGCATGTGGCTGCGCACGGCGACGACGAGGTCGGTCATGGACTCGATCGGCTCGCCGTCGACGGCGACGATGATGTCGTCGGCCTGCAGGCCCGCCTCGTCGGCCCCCGAACCCGGCGCCACCTCGTTGATCAGCGCCCCGGTGCGGTCCTCGAGGCCGAAGCGGTCGGCCATCTCGCGGGTGACGTCCTGGCCGACCACGCCGAGCAGGGGGTAGCGGACCTCGCCGGTCTCGATCAGCTGGTCGGCGGAGGTGACGGCCTGCGCGGACGAGATGGCGAACCCGACTCCCTGCGAGGCGCCGGTGCTCGACAGGATCGCGGTGTTGATGCCCAGCAGGCGGCCCTCCCGATCCACCAGCGCACCACCGGAGTTGCCCGGGTTGATCGCCGCGTCGGTCTGGATGACCGCCGAGATCACCGTCGGGGTGCCGTCCTGCTCGGGAACGGTGATGTCGCGGCCGGTCGCCGAGACCACCCCGGCCGTGACCGAGGCGTCGAGGCCGAAGGGCGAGCCGATCGCGATGGCCGTCTCGCCGACCACCGGCTGCTCGTCGGTGCGCAGGTTCACCGCGGGCAGGCCATCCGCGTCGATGCGCAGGACCGCGAGGTCGTTGAGCGGGTCGGTGCCGACGACCTCGGCACGGAACTCCGCGCCGTCGGACAGCTTCACGACGAGCCCGTCGGCCTGCTCGACGACGTGGTTGTTCGTGATGATGTAGCCGTCGGAGCGGTAGATCACGCCGGACCCGAGCCCCACCTCGCGCTCCTGGCCCCCCGAGCCGGAGGCGAGGATGTCGATGCGCACCACCGACGGGAGCACGGCCCGCGCGACGGCCGGGACGACCTCCTCGCCGAGGCCCTCGACGTCGATCGTGGGCGCCTGCACCGCCCCACCGTTGCCCGTCGGCTGCGACGGGACGGACCGGTCGACGACCGACAGCGTGCCGGCCGTGCCCACGACCGCCCCCAACAGGGCCGCCAGCAGTGCGGCGACCACGATGCCCCGGCGACGCGGGGGTGCGGCCGGCGCGACGGCCGTGCCGGCGGTGGGAGGAGGCAGCTGCGACGACGCCGGCGCCTCGGCCGTGGTCGTGACGGCCGAGCGCACGGGTTCGGGCCCGGCGTCCTCGGTCCAGGGGCGCTGCCACTCGTTGCGGTCGCGTTCCACCGGCGTCCTTGTCGGGAGGGGATCAGTCGAAGGGCCACAGCCACCGGCCGATGCGGGAGAGCCCGCGGCCGAGGCGGTCAGGCATGGAGGGTGCCACGTCGTGCGGCAGGTCGGCGACCACGGACAGCAGCACCTCCGTCGGGGCGTCGCTGACGGCGGTGAAGGTGTGGTCCGCGCCGGTCCACACCACCCGCTGCGGCGCCATCCCCGGCCACCGGTAGACGGGGATCGACGCGTGGACCTCGTGGACCGCGCCGTCGAGCGCGTCCGGGTCCACGCGACCGGGCTGCTCGAGCACCGACACCGTGTACAGGCCGTCGGAGTACACGAGCTGGACGGCGTCGCCCTGGTCGATGAGCTCGCCGACGCGGAGGTCGAACCCGTCGCCGACCGCCGTCGGGACCGCCCACTCGTGGTCGGACAGCCGCGCCACCTCGTCCGGCGAGATCCGGGTGCGGTCACCGAACGTGTCGTCCGCCGCGCCGTCCATCACCTCGGCGTCGACATCGGTCACCCGCAGTTCGGTGAGGGCGGTGACGCGCACCGGCTCGCCGTCGAGCCGGTAGGTCTCGCGCCGCACCACCAGGTCCGTGTCGTCGTCGACGAACAGGCGCTCGCGAAGCACGCCGTCGCGGGAGAACGCGAGGGCGACCGCGGGGCCGGTGGCCAGGCTCGCCCGCCCGGCGACCTCGACGTCGTAGCGCCGGTCCACCTCGACGGGGAGGAACGGCAGGGCGTGCACGTCCCCGACCTCGAGCAGCTGCTGGTCCCGGGCGTCCAGCAGCCGGGCGCCGTCGTCGGAGCTGGCCAGCAGCCAGGCCTCGGACGCCTCGACGACGAGGCTGCCGTCGTCGGCCCGGCGCACCGCCACCTCGGTCACGGCGGGCCCGTCGGCGTCGAGCGTCACCACGACCATGGAGGCCTCGTACGCCGTCGTGGCGGCGCCCGCCACGGCCCGGTCGACGACGTCACGCCAGTCGACGTCCCGGGCCTCCTGCAGCGGCGGTCCGACGTCGGGTGCCCCCACCGCGGCCGGCGACGCCACTCCCACGCAGGCCACGGCGGCCACGGCCACGGCGGCGGTGCGCATCACCGGTCGAGGTCGACCGGCTGGATCATGGGTCCGCCGCCGGTCCGGGCGACGTGGTCGACCACGACGACGTCGACGGGCGGCACCACCTCGCCCTCCTCGGCCCCGCCGACGGCGAAGGCCAGCCCCAGCAGCCCCAGCCCGGCGGCACCCACGGCGGTCAGGACCAGCCGGCGTGACGACGAGGACTGCCGGGCGGCGGCCGGGACGCTGGCCAGCAGGGACCGGGGCGGCTGGACGTCCGGCAGGTCGCGCAGGGCCGCGCGGGCACGGCGGAGCCCCTCGAGCTCGTCGCGGCAGCGTGCGCAGGCGGCGAGGTGGTGGGTGACGCGCGACGAGGCCGGTTCCTCGAGCTCGTCGTCGAGGAAGGCCGACAGCAGGTCGTCGGGGTGGCCGCGGTCACGCATCGTCGACGTCCGTCCCGTGGGACAGGGCCTCGCGCAGCAGCGACCGGCCCCGGTGGATGCGGGACCGCACCGTGCCGAGGGGCCAGCCGGTGGCCTGGCTGATCTCGTCGTAGCTGAGCCCCTGCACGTCACACAGCACGACAGCCGTGCGGAAGGTGGGCGGCAGCGTGAGCAACGCCTGCTCGATGTCGCCGCGCAGCACGCCCTGCTCGACGCGGGCCTCGGGGCCCGGGTCGCGGTCGACGGGCTGGCGCCACTCCTCGTCCGGCAGCGCCTCGAAGCGGATCCGCCGACGCCGGCGGACGCCGTCGAGGAACAGGTTCTTCGTGATCCGGTACAGCCACCCGGTGAACGTGCCCGGCTGGTAGCGGTCGAGGTTGCGGTAGACGCGGACGAAGACGTCCTGGGCCAGGTCACGGGCCGCGTCGTCGTCGCCGGTCAGCCGGTAGGCCATCTGGTAGACGGTCGGGCCGTACTGGGTCGCGATCTCGTCGAAGGACGGCACCGGGTCGAGCGGCGGCATGGCGTCCTCGACGTTCGCGTCCGCCACGGCGTCGTGGCCGCGGTCGGGTGTCGGGACACGGGATGCCACGAAGGGGGCCTCCTGCCGGTGAGTACGACGGGTTCGAGGGTATCCGCCATCCGGACGGGTCCGGTGGGGCGCGGCCGTCTGGCGCCCGCCCGACCGGACAACGCGCCGGCCGGTGCCGGAGTTCCCCGCGGACTAGCGTGGACGAGGTCCACGACCCCCGCAGGAGGCCCCGGTGGATCCCCAGCAGCTGGCCGCGGTGCGCCGCCTCGTGGTGGCGGAGGGCTCGGCGCTCGCCGGTGTGCGCAGCCGCGCCGAACAGACGACGACACCCCCCTCCGCCGAGGTGGGCGGGCTGTTGCGCTTCGTCGCGGCGGCGGGCGGGGTCCGCCACGCCGTCGAGTTCGGGGCCGCCGGCGGCGTGTCCACGGCCTGGCTGGTCGAGGGCATGGGCCAGCGGGGCGTGCTGACCTCTATCGAGCCGGACACGCACCTGCACGGGCTCGTCACCGCCGCGATCGAGGAGACCGGGATCGGCGACCGGGTGCGGTCGATCAACGGCGACCCGGTCGAGATCTCCGGGCGGCTCTCGGACGGCCAGTACGACCTCGTCCTGCTGCAGGGCGACCCCGCCGACCAGGCCGGGCTGCTCCCGCAGGCCGAGCGCCTGCTGCGGCCGGGGGGCACGCTGGTGGTGCGCCGGGTGCTGGCGACCGGGGACTCCGACAGCCCGGTGCTGGAGGCGACCAGCGCGGACCCGTGGGTCGACGCGACCGTCCTGCCCGTGGACGACGGCCTGCTGCTGGCCCGGCTGCGGGCCGAGCAGCAGGCCTGAACGCGGGTCAGAAGTAGCGGATCTTGCTGGCGAACTCGGCCGCCGGGGCCAGGATCACGGCCAGGTAGAACATGCCCGTGGAGGCCTGGATCGAGCGGCCGCCCTCCCGTGCCAGGCGCACGTTGAAGTAGGCGATGACCGCGATCAGCGCGAGCACCCCGAAGCCGATCATCAGGGTCATGGACCCGACCCCCAGCAGCGGGGAGAACGACAGGGTGCAGCCGGCGAGGTCGGCACCGGCCAGCCCGGCGCACGGGACCGGGTTCGTCGCCGACAGCGCCACCGCGCCCGCCCCCGCGACGACGGCGGCGACGTTCACCCACGCCATCCACACCATGTAGCGGTTCGAGAGGCGCCGCTCGACGAGGTACCAGTGGCCGAGGACCATCCCGTCCCAGATCGCCCCGAGCAGGAACGCCCCCAGCAGCAGCTCGAGCACGCCGAGGACCGCACCGGACCCGCCGGTGTCCCGGGCGGCCCGCACGAGCCCGATCGGCACGAACGCGCCGATCCCCACCAGCGTGCTGGCGACGCCGAGCACGCGGCCGAGCACCGGGGGCAACCGCACCAGCAGCACGAGGGCCGACAGGGCGGCCAGCACGGTCGTGGCGAGCAACAGCCGCCCGACCCACGGCGCCGCGGCGGCGGCCTCACCGCCGGCGGCGGCGATGCCGGCCAGGGGGCCGTTCAGGGAGGCCCACGCACCCCAGCCCATCAGGGCGAGCGTGCCGGCCAGCAGGACCTCGTAGCCGTGGCGGACCTTCCCCCAGGTCGGCGCGAACCACAGCAGGGCCAGCCCGCCGACGCAGGTCTCGGCGAGGACCAGGGCGAGCACGACGGCAGGGGCGTCCACGGGAGGGCCTTGTCGACGATGTGGGGAGACGGGTCTGCCGGAACGGGCAGGGCGCACAGGGTGCCACCCCGCGCAGGGGCTGGCGAACCGGTCCGGCCCGCGCACGCCAGTGTCGTTGCGTGACTCCGGATGCCGTACGCTCGTTGGTTGGGTACCGATCGAGACACGAGACCATCATGGGCACCTGTGACCCGGGCCTGAAGCAGTCCCGGCACATGCACGTCGCCGCCGAGCACTGCGCCGACCACATCGGCAGCGGTGACGTCCCCGTCCTGGGGACGCCGGCGATCCTGGCGCTCGCCGAGGGCGCCTGCGTCGCGGCCATCGCCGACGACCTGCCCGACGGGCAGACCTCCGTCGGCCAGTGGGCCGAGATCGACCACGTGCAGCCGACGGCGATCGGCGAGGACGTCCACGCCGAGGCCACGCTCATCGGGCACCACGGCCGCCGGCTGGAGTTCCAGGTCATCATCCGCGACAACGACGACATCGTCGCGAAGGTCCGCCACCGCCGGGTGCTGGTCGACCGCGACCGGTTCCTCGGCAAGGTCGGTGTCGGCGGGAACGGCCGCGCCGCCAGCTGACGCGCGGCGGGCTACAGCGACCGCAGCCAGTCCAGGACGGTCCGCGCCGGCACGCCCGTGCCGTTGCGGGGCAGGTACCCGTCCGGGGTGGCGTCGTTCCATGCCGACGCGGCGATGTCGAGGTGTGCCCAGGCGACGTTGTCCGGGACGAACTCGCGGAGGAACAGCGCCGCACGGATCGTGCCCGCCCCGTTGCCGCCGACGTTGCGGATGTCGGCGACCTCGGACTTGACCTCCTCGCCGTACTGGTCGACCG
>CAZDIF010000111.1:0-7166 GCA_964505365.1 uncultured Actinomycetota bacterium | reverse complement strand
GTGCAGCTCGAGGAGGTCGGCGTCGACCCGGCCTGGGTGTACTCGTGACCACGCCCCGGACCGCCGCCGCACGCGCCCGCCGCACGGGCGTGCTGGTCGCCGTGCTCGTGGGCCTGCTCGGCACCGTGCTGCCGTCCGGTGTCGCCGCCGACGAGGTCCGCCCCGTCCACACCATCCTCGGCCGCGGCTATGCGGCCGTGTTCGGCTACCCGATCGACGAGGTCCCCTCCGCCGGCGAGGAGGAAGAGGAGCACGAGGACCCGCCGCCCGACCAGACCTGCCCGGAGGACCAGCGGGGCGTGGCCGAGGCGACCGCGGCCCGGCTGGACGCGCTGGCCGACCCGGCCGGCCGTGACCCGGTCGCGGCAACGGTCGAGTCCTCCACGCCGACGCCGCGCGGCCAGCCCATCCGGTTCCTGTTCGGGCTCGCCGACGGGTCGCTGCGGTCCGACCCCGGCGTGCACGGGATCGCGGCCGGCTTCTACGTCGACCTCGGCGGTGCCCAGGACCCGTGGACCTCCGTCGAGACCGACGGCTACGTGTCCGGCCACGCCCGCCGCCAGGAGCGCTGCGGCAACCTGTTCGCCGGCGAGGCCGGCACCGCCGACCAGGTCCACGTCATCTCCGAGTCGATCCCCGGCCCGTACACGTTCGACTACGCGCACCTGCGTCGCACGACCCTGCCCGGCATCGGGACGTTCGAGACCTCGGTCACGCGCGTGGAGATGGAGGGCCGCACCACCCCGGCCACGGCGCGCGTGATCTCCCGGGTCGAGGGCATCCAGCTGTTCGGCGAGGTCGCCGTCGACGCCGTCACCAGCGTCATCGACTACCGCACCGACGGCACCCCCGAGGGGACCGTCCTGCACACCTGGACCATCGCCGAGGGCGTCACCGTCGGCGGCGAGACCGTCGAGCTCGAGGCCGGCGCCGCCCCCGTGACGGAGGACCAGCTCGTGCTGGGGCTGGCCGAGCCACAGGTCCGCCAGCGCGACGACCGCACCATCGAGGTGGAAGCCGGCGGGCTGTACGTCGGCGGTGACGCCGACAACCCGCTGGGCCTGCAGGCCAAGCAGGGCGTCGCGCTCGGCGGGGCGCGGATGACCGCGACGGCCTTCCAGCGGGTGGTGTCCTCGACGACGCGGTCCGCGTCGGCGGGTGGCGACGTGGACGGTGGTGGGACCACGACCCCGCCGCAGGCGGCCCCACCGCCCACCCCGAGCGCGCTGCCCCGGTCGTCCGCGGTCCCGACGACTCCGGCGGAGGCCCCGGCCGCGGCCCCGTCGCCGGACGTGGCGTCGCCCGTGGCGCTGGAGCCCGTCACCACCGTGCGGCGCTACGGCGTGTACGTGACCGCGCCCCAGTCCGCCGGCGTCGCCGGCGTCGCGGGCCTGACCGCCGTCGCCCTGCTGGCCGTCCTGGCCGCCTGGCTGCGGCACCGGTCGTGGCGCTTCCGGGTCCTGCTCGGCGCACCCGGCCTGCGCCTGCTGGACCGGGCCTACCGGGCGTTCTGCCGAGGATGACGACCATGGACGTGTTCCTGCAGGTGGCGGTGATCGGGCTCGCCAAGTCCGGGATCATCGCCCTGCTCGCCGTCGGGCTCGTCCTCGTCTACCGCACCACCGGCATCGTCAACTTCGCCCACTGGGCGATGGGGCTGCTGGGCGTGGTCGTCTACGTCGTGCTGACCTCGACCGTCGGCGTCCCACCGCTGCTGGCGGCCCCGATCGGCCTCGCCGTGGTGCCGGCGGCCGCGGTGCTGGCCCAGCGCTGGGCGTTCTCCCGCCTGCCGCGCGGCGATGAGATCACGATGATCCTCGTGGCGTTGGGCGTCGGCGCGCTGTTCGCCGCGATCGCCCAGATGGTCCTCCGCGGCCAGCGTGGCGACATCATCGTGGACCCGTTCCTGCCGTCCGGCGTCCTGCGCACCGGGGGACTGGTGGTGACCACCGCGGAGCTGCTGACGGTGGTCACCGCCTTCGGGATCACGGCGGCGCTGCTGCCGTGGCTGAAGCGGTCCCGCCGCGGGCAGGCCCTGCGTGCGGTGGCCCAGAACCGCGAGGCCGCGCAGCTCGCCGGCATCGACGCGGCCCGCTACGCCGAGCTGGCGTGGATCATCGGCGCGGGGCTCGCTGGCCTGTCCCTGCTGCTGTTCATCCCGCACAGCGCCGGCGAGCGCGGCGGAATCCTCTCCGTGGTCCACCTCGTGCCGCTGGGGGCGCTGCTGCTGCCCGCCTTCGGGGCCGCGCTGGTCGGCGGGCTGGTCAGCCTCCCGGCGGCCGTCGGCGGGGCGTTCCTCTTCGGGCTGCTGCAGGAGCTGCTGATCCTCGCGCCGTCCCCGATCAGCGACGAGCGTGACCTGCTGACCTTCCTCGTGATCGTGGTGCTCCTGCTGCTGCGCACCGAGCGGTTCTTCGCCTCCTCCGCCGAGCTGGAGGCCCTGCGCGCATGAGTATCCCCGAGCTCGAGCTGGACCGCGACGACACCGTCGAGGTGGTCCGCGAGCCCGCCGTGTCCGGGCCGACCGAGCCGGGCCGTCGTCGGCCCGGGCGCGGGCGGCTGGTCGGCCTCGTCCTCGGGCTCGTCGTGGCGGCGCTGCCGCTGGTGTTCGGGTCGTTCGCCAGCTTCGTCGGCGCCCGCATCGCCGTCGTCGCCGTGATCGGCCTGTCGGTCACGATCGTCACCGGCTACGCCGGGCAGCTGTCGCTGATGCCGTGGACCTTCGCCGGCATCGGGGTGTTCGTCGCCGGCCACGCGATCACCTCGTGGGGCTGGCCGTTCTGGTTCGCCGCCCTGCTGGCGGCCGCGGCGACGGTCCCGCTGGCGGTGGTCGTGGGCCTCGTCGCCGCCCGGCTGCGCGGCGTGCACTTCGCCATCGCCACGCTGACGTTCGCCACCGCGGTCGGCGCGACCCTGTTCGCGTGGGACGCGTTCACCGGCGGGCAGCGCGGCCTCGCCGTCGCCCGCCCGGAGGCGCTCGGGGTGTCGCTGGCCGGCGACCGCGCCTTCTACGTCCTCTGCCTCGTCGTGGCGCTGGCGCTGACCTGGATGGTGCTGGGGCTGCAGGAGTCCCGGATGGGCCGCGCCATGGCCGCGGTGCGCGAGAACGAGGTCGAGGCCCAGGCGCTCGGCATCAACGTCGTCAAGACCAAGCTGGTCGCCTTCGTGCTGGGCGGGATCGTCGCCGGCGTCGGCGGCGTGTTCCACGGCATGCTGCTGCAGCAGGTCACGCGCACGCCGTACCAGACCCCGTTCGTCGAGCTGCTCGGCGTGACGCTGGTGATCCTCGTCGTCGTCGGCGGTCGGCGGTCGGCCTGGGGCCCGCTGGTCGGTGCGACCGTCATCTACCTCCAGCAGGAGGTGTTCCGCACGGCGGTGTTCCTGCAGTTCTTCATCGCCGCCGTGGCCGCCGCCCTGTTCCTGTTCGTCGTGCTGCAGGCCCCGGGCGGGCTGGTGCAGATCGCCCGGTACGAGCTGGAGCAGGCCCGCCGCGACCCGCGCCGTGTCGTCCCGCGCCTGGCCGCGGTCCTGCTGGTCAACGTCGTGATCATCTGGGCCGTCGTGCGGTTCGCCTCATGAGCCTGCTGACGACCCACGACCTGACCCTCCACTTCGGTGGGGTGTCCGCCCTCGACCACGTCGACGTCGACGTCGGCGAGGGCGAGATCGTCGGGCTGCTCGGCCCCAACGGCGCCGGCAAGTCCACCCTGTTCAACGTCCTGTCCGGGTTCCTCACCCCCGAGTCCGGCACGATCGCGCTGGGCGGCCAGGACGTCACCGACGCGCTGCCGTACGAGCGGACCCGGCGGGGGATGGGCCGGACCTTCCAGCGGATCCGGCTGTTCGACTCGCTGACCGTCGAGCAGAACCTGCTGGTCGCCCAGCACCGCCACCTGGACTCGTCGACGCTCGCCGCCCTGCTGCGGCTGCCGTCGTGGCGCCGCGACGAGGAGGAGGCCCGCGCCCGCGTCGAGGCCGTGCTGGAGCTGATCGACCTGCGCCCCTACCGCCACCACCTGCCCGGGCAGCTGTCGTACGGGACGCTGCGGTTCGTGGAGCTCGCGGCCGTGCTGTCGCTGCAGCCCCG
The DNA here is from genome assembly GCA_964505365.1 of uncultured Actinomycetota bacterium. Taxonomy (GTDB): domain Bacteria; phylum Actinomycetota; class Nitriliruptoria; order Nitriliruptorales; family Nitriliruptoraceae; genus CAWCLK01. The sequence goes on along the minus strand of CAZDIF010000111.1, from coordinate 3,079 downwards.
GCTGCTGCTCCTCGACGAGCCGGCGTCCGGCATCGCCCAGAAGGAGGCCGAGGCCCTCGGCCCGCTGCTGGTCGACGTCCGCGACGCGCTCGGGTGCGCGATCTTCCTCATCGAGCACGACATGTCGCTGCTGCTGAACACCTCCGAGCGGGTCTACGCGCTGGACTTCGGCGAGGTCATCGCCCACGGGACCCCCGCCGAGGTCACCGCCGACGACCGGGTGCTGGCCAGCTACCTCGGACGCACCAGGAGGGACGCCCATGCTCCGGGTTGACGGCGTCGACGCCGCCTACGGGCCCATCCAGGTGTTGTTCGACGTGTCGCTGCAGGTCGAGGCCGGCGAGGTGGTCGCCCTGCTCGGCACGAACGGGGCCGGCAAGACGACCGTGCTGCGGGCGATCTCCGGGACCGTGCCCGTGGCCGCCGGCACCGTGACCTTCGAGGGCACGGACCTGACCACCGCCAGCCCGCGCGAGCGGGTCGAGGCCGGCATCATCCAGCTGCCCGGCGGACGGGGCGTGTTCCCCGGCATGACCGTCCGCGAGAACCTCGAGGTCGGCGGCTACGTGTTCGGGCGGGACACCGCCGCCCGCGACGAGGCGATCGACGCGGTGGTCGAGCGCTTCCCGGTGCTGCAGTCGCGTCGCGGACAGCAGGCCGGGACGATGTCCGGCGGCGAGCAGCAGATGCTGGCGCTGGCCAAGGCCATGGTCGCCCAGCCGCGGGTCCTGCTCGTCGACGAGCTGTCCCTCGGCCTGGCGCCGGTGATCGTGGAGGACCTGCTCGGCACGCTGCGGGAGTACGTCGACGAGGGCGTGGCCGTCGTCGTGGTCGAGCAGCACGTCGACCTCGCCCTCGAGATCGCCGAGCGCGCCTACTTCATGGAGCGCGGCCAGGTCCGCTTCGACGGCCCCGCCGAGGACCTCCGCGGCCGCGACGACCTGCTCCGCAGCGTCTTCCTCGCCTCCGCGTGAGTCGAGAGACCGTTTCGTCCGGCGCGGGCCGGCCACCGTAGGATGTCCGATGGAACGTGAGCACGATTTGACTTGGAGCGTTTGCTCCAGTTTCACTCCCTGTGCTCCCACCCGTGGCCCGCGGCCTCCAGCTCGGCCCCTCTCGGCTGGCAAGTCGACGCCCGGCCACGACTCGACACGGATCTCCCGCGTCGTGCCCGTCGTACGAAGGATCCATCGATGAAGGTCATCGTCCCGGTCAAGCGTGTGCCAGACACCGCCGGCGAGAAGGTCATCGACGAGGGCAGCAAGACCGTCGACCGTGATGCCGGTGAGGCGGTCCTGTGCCCCGTCAACGAGTTCGCCATCGAGGAGGCGGTCCGCCTCAAGGAGAACGCCGACGCCGAGGTCACCGTGCTGCTGGTCGGCCCCGAGCAGGCACAGTCGACCGTCCGCAAGGCGCTGTCGTACGGGCTCGACGCGGCGGTGCAGGTCACCGACGACGCGGCGGCCGGCTCGGACGCCCTGGGGACCGCCCGCATCATCGCGGCGGCGCTGGCCGAGCAGGAGTTCGACGTCGTCATCTTCGGCAACCAGTCCACCGACGCCCGCACCTGCCTGGTGCCGGCCGCGGTCGCCGAGCTGCTGGGGCTGCCGTCCCTGACCTACGCCCGCCACCTCGAGATCGACGGCGACAAGGTCGTCGTGCACCGTGAGCACGAGGAGGGCTGGGACGTCGTCGAGTCGCAGCTGCCCGCCGTGGTGTCGGTGGTCGAGGCGATCAACGAGCCCCGCTACCCGTCGTTCAAGGGGATCATGGCGGCCAAGTCCAAGCCGTTGGACACCAAGTCGCTGGCTGACCTCGGGGTCGACGGTGACGCGGTCGGTGCCGGCAATGCCGCCGCGACGATGTACGAGTTCTCGCCGCGGCCGCCCAAGGAGGCCGGGACGATCGTCGAGGACGAGGGCGACGGCGCGGCCGCATCGCAGCTGGCCGACTGGATGCAGGAGAACAAGTTCATCTGATCACCCGGTGAGCAGCTGAACCACTCCAGAGAGGATTTGTAGACATGAGTGAGATCCTGGTCCTGATTGACCACGGCCACGGGCATCCCAGCAAGATCTCGTTGCAGATGCTGACCGCCGCCACCCAGGTTGCCGGCGAGACCGGTGACACCGTCGCGGCCGTGTGGCTGGGCGAGGGTGCCGACGCGGCCGCCGACACGCTGGGGGCCCATGGTGCGGCGACGCTGTACCAGTGGGACTCCGCCGACGCGGACGCCTACGTGACCGTGCCCAAGGTCGAGGCGCTGCAGCAGGTCATCGAGAACGGTGACGTGTCCGCGGTGTTCTTCGCGTCGTCCAACCACACCAAGGACGTCGCCGCCCGGCTGGGCATCCGCCTGGATGCCGGTGTCATCACCGACGTGTCGGACCTGGCCGTCGAGGACGGCGCGCTGGTGGCCACCAAGGAGGTCTTCGGTGGCGCCACCATCACCAAGTCGAGGGTGGCCGAGGGCAAGCTGCCGATCATCGGCATCTCCTCCAACGCCTTCGCGGCCGAGGAGACCGGCGGCGGTGCCCCCGAGGTCAAGGCCATCGACCTCGAGCTGTCCGACGACGCCAAGGCGGCAGCGGTGACCGACGTGGAGATCCAGGTCTCCGGTGACCGTCCCGACATCGGCGAGGCCGCGATCGTGGTCGCCGGTGGCCGCGGGCTGGGCAACGAGGAGGGCTTCCGCCTGATGGAGGAGCTCGCCGACAGCCTCGGTGCCGGCGTGGGCGCCTCGCGTGCCGCCACGGACGCGGGCTGGTACCCGCACCGCTACCAGATCGGCCAGACCGGCCGGACGATCTCCCCGTCGCTGTACATCGGGTCGGGCATCTCCGGCGCCATCCAGCACCGCGCCGGGATGCAGACCTCGCAGAACATCGTCGCGATCAACAAGGACGCCGAGGCCCCGATCTTCCAGATCGCCGACTTCGGCGTGGTGGGCGACCTCTACAACGTCGTCCCCAAGCTGATCGAGGAGATCCAGACCCGCAAGGGCTGAGGCGCAACGGGTCGGTTCGTATCGTTCGTCGCGGCGCGTAGGCTGCGCGCCCGGCGAACCACGAAAGGCCCG
>CAZDIF010000110.1:0-7177 GCA_964505365.1 uncultured Actinomycetota bacterium | reverse complement strand
GTGGACGAGGCGGGCGTCGGCGCCGATGAGGATGCGCCGGCGGTTGCGCTCGACCCCGCGCCGGATCGCCCGGGCGGCGGCCTCGGGTGAGGTCCGCAGGAACAGCCGGTTGAAGGTCTCGATGAGCTTCGGGTCGTCCCGGCTGGGTGCGCGCCGGGCGGCGTTGGCGATGTTGGTGGCGATGCCGCCCGGGTGCACGCAGTGGACGCCGACCCCGGTGCGGGCGATGTCCATCTCGATGGCCAGGGCCTCGGTGAACCCGCGCACGCCGAACTTGCTGGCGTTGTAGGCGGACTGGCTGGGGATCCCCATGAACCCGAAGACGCTGGAGACGTTGACGATGTGGCCGCGGCTGGCGACCACGTGCGGCAGGAAGGCGCGCGAGCCGGTGATCACGCCGTCGAGGTTGATCGACAGCAGCCAGTCGAGGTCCTCGTCGGCCAGCTCCGCAACGTCCGCGGCGAGCGCGACCCCGGCGTTGTTCACGACCACGTCCACGCGGCCGAACTCGGCGGCGACCTGGTCGGCGTGGGCCCGCACGGCGGCGCGGTCTGCGACGTCGAGGTGGTGGGCCACCGCGTCACGGCAGCCCTCGGCGGTCCGGCGCACGGCCTCGAGGTCGACGTCGGAGAGCACGAGGCGGGCCCCTCGGGCATCGAGGTCGTACGCGAGGGCCCGGCCGATGCCGGAGCCCGCGCCCGTGATGACGACGACGCTGTCGTTCCAGGTGACCATGCGGCGGTTCCTTCGGGGTCGGGCGGCGCCGGGCGAGGCCCCGGCCGTTGACGGATGCTCAACAACACCATACCGTCCTGTTGAGCACGCGTCAACAAATCCGTCAGTTCAAAATGTGACACCGAACACTGTCGCATTCACGAGGAGGTCCGTCCATGGCCGATCGGACACGCACCCGGATGTCCCGGGCGGACCGCCGTGACCAGCTGCTGGACCTCGGCGTCGAGGCCGTCACCGGCTCCTCGTTCGACGCCGTGTCGGTGGAACAGGTCGCCGAGGCCGCCGGCATCTCCCGCGGCCTGCTGTTCCACTACTTCCCCACGCGCCGGGACTTCCTCGTGGCCATCGCCGACCGGGGCGCGCAGGAACTGCTCGACGTCACCGAGCCCGACCCGTCGCTGCCGCCCCTCGAGCGACTGCGCGCCAGCCTCGCCGCCTTCGTGGACTACGTCACCGACCGCCACACGGCCTACGTGTCGCTGGTCCGAGGCGCCGCGGGCGATCCCGCCATGGCCGAGGTGGTCACCCGCACCCGTGCCCGGATCGTCGACCGGGTGCTGGAGGGATTCGGGATGGCGTCACCCCCGTCCGCGGTACGCGTGGCCATCCACGGCTGGGTGGGGTTCCTCGAGGAGGCCACCATCAGCTGGCTGGCGCAGGGCGAGGAGCGCACGTCGCGCGAGGACCTGCTGGCACTGTGCGAGTCGACGCTGCTGCACGTCCTGGCCACGTCGACGGGCGCGGACCCGATCCAGCTCGCGGGGGCCTGACCCTGGCGTGGTCCGCGCCGGGAACAGTTGCACATGCAACCGCGTTGGTCGGTGCATCACCGGCTCCACGAAAGGCGAGGCCATGCCAGCCGTCACCGCCGACACCCTGACCCTCCCCCGCGTCACGCGCCCCCGTACCGACGGCCTGCTGCCGTCCACCGAGCGGCCGGTGCGCAGCGTCGTCACCGCCCCGACCGGGTTCGAGGGCGAGGGCTTCCCCGTCCGCCGCGCCTTCGCCGGCGTGTCGTCCGACGACCTCGACCCCTTCATCCACATGGACCAGATGGGCGAGGTGGAGTACGCGCCCGGCGAGCCGAAGGGCACCTCCTGGCACCCGCACCGCGGGTTCGAGACCGTCACCTACATCATCGACGGGATCTTCGACCACCAGGACAGCCACGGTGGCGGCGGCACGATCACGAACGGCGACACCCAGTGGATGACCGCCGGGTCCGGCCTGCTGCACATCGAGGCACCGCCGGAGCACCTGGTCGTCTCGGGCGGGCTCTTCCACGGCCTGCAGCTCTGGGTGAACCTGCCCCGCACCGACAAGATGATCGACCCGCGCTACCAGGACATCCGCGGCGGCGAGGTGACGCTGCTGTCGTCCCACGACGGCGGGGCGCTGCTGCGCGTGATCGCGGGCGACGTCGACGGCCACGCCGGGCCCGGGATCACCCACACCCCGATCACGATGATCCACGCGACCATCGCCCCCGGCGCCCGGCTGGAGCTGCCGTGGAACCGGGACTTCAACGCGCTGGCCTACGTCCTGAACGGCGACGGCCACGCGGGCAGCGACCGTCGGCCCATCCACACCGGCCAGACCGTCGTGCACGGCCCGGGCGACCACATCGTCCTCGGGGCCGACGAGCGCCAGGAGTCCCGCCACGAGGCGCTGGACGTCGTCCTGCTCGGCGGCCGGCCGATCCGTGAGCCCGTCGCCTGGTACGGCCCGTTCGTCATGAACACCCGCGACGAGCTGCGCCAGGCCTTCGAGGACTTCCAGCGCGGGAAGCTCGGCGTCATCCCGGCTCCGCGCGACTGACGGGCGGTCAGGCCTCCGCGGCGATCCCGTCCGACCCCGGCTCCGGTGCGTCCTCGCGCCGGAGTCGGTCGTCGAGCAGGCCCTCGTCGAGGTCGGTCCGACCCGCCAGCGCGGCGTGTACAACCAGGACGTCCCGGGCCTCGGGCACCGCGTGCACCCGGGCGAGGGTCCGGGTGTGCCCGGCCAGGGACGCCAGCACGGCGAGGGTCGCCGCGTCGCGGTCGGCCGGGCCCCGCCCGGTGAGCGCCCCGAGGACGTCCTTGCGCGAGATCGCCCAGAGCATCGGCGGCTCGAGCTGCGCGCGCAGGCGGTCGCGGCCGCGCAGCAGCTCGAGCGTCTGCCGCGGTGTCTTGCCCGCGTCGACCCCGGGGTCGACGATCACGCGGCCCGCCGGCAGGCCCAGGTCCACCAGCCGGTCCAGCGACCGGTCGAGGTCGGCCACGACGTCGGCCACCACGTCGTCGTAGTGGTCCGGGTCGGTCTGCCGAGCCCGGGGCCCGACCGGGTTGTGGGTCAGCACGTACCAGGCGCCGGCATCGGCCACAGCCCGGACGAGGTCGGGCTCCGCGAGCCCGGAGAAGTCGTTGACCACGTCCGCGCCCGCGGCGAGGACGGCCTCGACCACCTCGAGTTCGTGCGAGTCGACGGACACCGGGATCCCGTCGGCGTGCAGGGCCTCGACCAGCGGCACGAGGGCCCGGGCCTGGTCATCGGGCGGGACCAGCGCGGCGTCGAGGGCGGCGGACTGGGCCCCCAGGTCGACGATGGCCGCCCCGTCGCGCACCGCCGCTCGTGCCGCCGCCAGCCGCTCCTCGGGGTCGGTCGAGCCACGCGGGTCGGAGAACGAGTCCGCGTTGACGTTGACGACCGCCATCAGCGTGACCCCGTCGTCTGACAGCCAGGACGTCACCTTCGGGATCCCTCCTGCGGTCGGGGCCGGCAGGCTATCGGTGGGCCCCGGCACCGTCGGAGGCGCCCGCGGGGACCTCCGGTTGTCGACCTCCGGGGCCACCGCTACCGTCGTCCACGTCACACGGGAGCCCGGACGACCGGGCTGAGAGGGAGGCTGGCCGGCCTCCGACCGTCGGAACCTGATCCGGTTCGGACCGGCGAAGGAAGGTGGACACGACGTGGCGACAGGGCCACGACCCGCAGAGCCGCAGCAGGACCCAGCCATGTCCCGGGTCCCGCGGTTGCACGTGCTGACCGAGGACGCGGTCGGCGACGACGCCGTCGCCGCGGCCCGCACGGTGATCGCCGCCGGGGCGCCGCTGGTGCAGGTCCGGCTGAAGTCGGTGGGCGACGGCCCCGCGCTCGACCACGTGCGCCGGGTGGTCGAGGCGGCCCATGCCGCCGGCGCGACGTGCCTCGTCGACGACCGCGTGGACGTGGCCCTGGCGGCCGGCGCGGACGGGGTCCACCTCGGCGCCGAGGACCTTCCCGTGCCGGTGGTCCGGGCCCTGACCGACGGCCACCGCCCCCGGTTCCTCGTGGGTGGGACGGCCCGTGACCCGGCGACGGCACGGCGCCTGGTGGACGAGGGCGTCGACTACCTCGGCGTCGGGCCGTGCTTCCCGACCGACTCCAAGACCGGGCTCCCGGAACCGGGCGGTCCGGCCCGGGTGGCGGCGGTGGCCGAGGCGGTCGACGTCCCGGTGGTCGCCATCGGTGGCGTGACGGTGGCGGAGGTGCCGGCCCTGCTGGACGCCGGCGCGCACGGGGTCGCGGTGATCGGGGCGGTGTGGCGCGCCCTCGACCCGGCCACGGCCGTCCGGGACCTGCTGGCCGCCCTGGGAGGTCGATCATGAAGCGGATCATGGTGATCGGGGGCGGCGTGATCGGGCTCACGGCCGCCTGGCGCCTCGCGCAGGCCGGCCACGCCGTGACCGTGCTCGACCCGGCAGCCGGACAGCGGGCGTCGTGGGCCGCCGCCGGCATGCTCGCCCCGGTGACGGAGGCACACCTCGGCGAGGAGGAGCTGGTCGCCCTCAACCGTGCCGCCGCCGACCGCTGGCCGTCGTTCGCCGAGGAGCTCGCCGGCGCCACCGGGATGCCGGTGGACCGGCAGACCGCCGGAACCATCGTCGCAGCCCTGGACGAGGACGACCGCCGCCGCCTGGACGACCTCGCGGACCGGCTGGCGACCCTCGGGCTGGCGGTCGAACGGTGTCGCGGCCGGGACCTCCGGCGGCGCGAGCCGGCCCTGTCCCCCGGCGTGCGGCACGGCCTCGACGTCGCCGGGGACCACGCCGTGGACAACCGGCAGGTCGTGGACGCCCTGCAGAAGGCCGTCGCCGACGCCGGCGTGGCGGTCCGACCCGTCGCCGCCGACGGCGTGCGGGCCGACGACCGGCGGGTGACGGGGGTCACCCTCGACGGTGGTGGCACCGAACCCGCGGACGCCGTGGTCGTCGCGGCCGGATGCTGGTCCGGGCAGCTCGACCTGCCCGCGGGCGTGCGCCCACCCGTTCGCCCGGTCCGCGGCGAGATCCTGCGGCTGCGCGACGACCCCGCCGCGCCGCTGCTGCACCGCGTGGTGCGTGGCCGGGCCCGAGGCTGGCCGGTCTACCTCGTCCCCCGGTCCCACGGCGAGGTCGTGGTGGGCGCGACCAGCGACGACCGCGGGTACGACACGACCGTCACCGCCGGCGGGGTGCTGGACCTGCTGCGCACCGCCGCCGACCTCGTGCCCGGCGTCCGCGAGCTGGAGCTCGTCGAGGCACGGACCGGGCTGCGGCCCGGGACCCCGGACAACGGCCCGATCGTCGGCGCCACCGACGTGGCCGGGCTGGTGCTGGCCACCGGCCACTTCCGCCACGGGATCCTGCAGGCCCCGATCACCGGCGACGCGGTCGCGGCGCTGGTCGCCGACGACCCTGTGCCCGAGGTCCTCGTCCCCTTCGGCTCCGGGAGGTTCGCAGCGTGACGATCACGGTCAACGGCACGACGCGCGACGTCCCCGAGGACACGACCGTCGCCGACCTCGTCGCCGAGCTGGTCGACGGGGACCCGGCGGGCACGGCCGTCGCCGTCGACGGCGAGGTGGTCCGGCAGGCCGAGTGGGCGACGACGTCGCTGGACCCCGACGCCCGCGTGGAGGTCCTCCGCGCGGTGCAGGGAGGAGCCTGACGTCATGGCCGAGGATCCGCTCATGCTGGCTGGCCGCACGCTGTCGTCGCGGCTGGTGCTCGGGACCGGTGGCGCACCGAGCCTGGACGTGCTCGAACGCGCCATCGTCGCCTCGGGCACCGAGGTCGTGACGGTGGCCCTGCGGCGGGTCGACGCCGCCGACACCGGGACGGGTTCGCTGATGGACGTGCTGGCACGTACCGGGGTCCAGGTCCTGCCGAACACCGCCGGGTGCCACACCGCGGTCGAGGCGGTCCGCACCGCCCGGCTGGCCCGCGAGGCGTTCGGGACCGACTGGGTCAAGCTCGAGGTCATCGGTGACGAGCGCACCCTGCTGCCCGACACCGTCGAGCTCCTCGACGCCGCCGAGCAGCTGGTCGACGACGGGTTCGCGGTGCTGCCCTACACCACCGACGACCCGGTGGCCGCACGCCGCCTGGCCGACGTCGGCTGTGCGGCGGTGATGCCGCTGGGCTCGCCGATCGGGTCGGGCATGGGCATCCGCAACCCGTACAACCTCGCGATCATCCGCGAGGAGGTCGAGGTGCCCGTGATCCTCGACGCGGGCGTCGGCACCGCCTCCGACGCGGCGCTGGCCATGGAGCTTGGCTGCGACGCGGTGCTGCTGGCGTCCGCGGTCACCCGTGCCCGCGACCCGGAGGCCATGGCGGCCGCGATGCGCCATGCGATCGTCGCTGGGCGCCTGGCGCGACTGGCTGGCCGGATCCCCCGCCGGCTGTACGCGACGGCGTCGACGACCGATGCGGGCCTGCCCGACCTCGGGCCGACCGAGGACGCCGACGATGGCGGCTGAGCTGCCGCGCCTGCTGGTCCTGACCGACCGCACGCAGGCGAGCCGTCCGCTGCCCGACGTCGTCCGGGCGTGCCTCGACGGCGGGGCACGGGCGATCGTGCTGCGCGAGAAGGACCTGCCGGGGTCCGACCGCCGTCGGCTCGCCGAGGACCTGCGCTCGGCGGTGGACGCGGCGGGCGCACGCCTGCTGGTCGCGTCGGACCCGGACGCCTCCGCGGACGGCGTCCACCTCGCGGCCGACGATCCGGTCCCGACCGACGTGCCGAACGGGGCCTGGGTGGGCCGGTCGTGCCACGACCGGCAGGAGCTGGACGCGGCGGCGGCCGCCGGGTGCACGTACGCGACGCTGTCGCCGATCCACGCGAGTGCCTCCAAGCCGGGGTACGGACCGGCACTGGGCGTGGCCGTGCTGGCCGATCCCCCGCTGCCCACGTTCGCCCTCGGCGGGATCGACGGGCCCGCCCGGGCCGCGGCGTGCGTGGCCGCCGGCGCGCACGGCGTCGCCGCCATGGGCGCGCTGATGCGCGCCGACCGTCCCGACCGCCTGACCGCGTCCCTGCTCACCGCCATGGAGACCGAACGATGACCGCACCACCACACCTGGGACCGCCCGTCGCGCTCACGATCGCCGGGTCCGACTCCGGCGGGGCCGCCGGCATCCAGGCGGACCTGAAGACCTTC
>CAZDIF010000109.1:0-7189 GCA_964505365.1 uncultured Actinomycetota bacterium | reverse complement strand
AACCGCCACGACTGGCTCAGCGGCTTCAACAACGAGCTCGGCGTCGCCATCGCCGTCGAGACGATGATGGAGCTGGAGGTCCCCGAGCGGGCCCAGTGGATCCGGATGATCATGGCCGAGTGGAACCGGATCCTGAACCACCTGATGTTCGCCGGCTCCTACGCCCTGGAGCTCGGCGCCATCACCCCGATGTTCTACGCGTTCCGCGAGCGCGAGGACATCCAGTACCTGCTCGAGTCCGCCACCGGGGGCCGCCTGCACTTCACCTACAACCAGCCCGGCGGCATCAAGCAGGACCTGCCCAAGGGCTTCCTCAAGCGGTCCGCCGAGCTGGTCGACCTGGTCCGCACGCGGCTGCAGGACTACGTCGACCTGGTCCTCGGCAACGAGATCTTCCAGGGCCGCACCAAGGGCATCGGCCCGCTGCCGCCCGAGGTGGCGCTGGCCTACGGCGCGTCCGGCCCGACCCTGCAGGCCACCGGCGTGCCCGAGGATCCCCGGGTGACCGAGCCGTACCTGAAGTACGGCGACATCGACGTCCACGTGCCCGTCGGGTCCAACGGGGACAGCTTCGACCGCTTCGCGGTCCTGCTCGGACGCATCGAGTCGTCGCTGGACATCATCGACCAGTGCCACGACCGCATCCCGGGCGGGCCGGTCAACGTCAAGCTCCCCAAGATCGTGAAGGCCCCCGAGGGCGCGATCTACGTGCGCACCGAGAACCCGCTGGGCCAGCTCGGCTACTACCTGCAGTCCGACGGGTCCAAGAACCCGTGGCGGATGAAGATGCGCACCGCGTCCTTCTCGAACGTGCAGGTGCTGCCGTACCTGCTGCGCGGGGCGCTGATGCCCGACGTGATCTCGATCCTGGGTTCCGTCTTCTTCGTCGTCGGCGACGTGGACAGGTGACGACCGTGGTGACTGCTCTGCTCTCGCTGCCGATGACGGTCGGCCAGACGGCGTCGCTGCTGACGCTGGACAACTTCTGGTGGTCGGTGGTGCTCAAGATCGGCCTGGTGCTGGTGCTGGCGTTCACGCTGCCGCTGGTCGGCGGCTACCTCGAGCACAAGGCCATGGCCCGCATGCAGGACCGCCGCGGTCCGGTCTCGGCCGGTCCGTTCGGGTCGCTGCAGCTGGTCGCCGACGGCATCAAGTTCATCCAGAAGGAGGAGATCGTCCCCCGGTCCGCCGATCGGTGGGCGTTCGCCATCGCCCCCGGTGTCGCGCTGGTGCCGGCGATCCTCGTCTTCCTCGTCATCCCCCTGGGTCCCGGCGTGTGGGCCGAGGACCTCGAGCTCAGCCTCTTCTACGCGCTGGCGATCGGGTCGGTCTCGGTCATCGGGATCCTGATGGCCGGGTGGGCCTCGGCCAACAAGTTCTCGCTGATCGGTGGCCTGCGCGCCGGCGCCCAGCTGATCGCCTACGAGCTGCCGCTGTTCCTCGCCGCGGCCGCGGTCGCCGTGCAGGCCGGGTCGCTGTCGCTGGTCGGCATCGTCGAGGCCCAGGGCAGCTTCATGCTCCCGGGCACCGGCATCAACCTCTGGTACGTGTTCCCGCAGGCGCTCGGGTTCGGGATCTTCTTCGTGGCGGCCATGGCCGAGCTCAACCGGCCGCCGTTCGACATGCCGATCGCCGACTCCGAGCTCGTGTTCGGGTTCATGACCGAGTACACGGGCATGAAGTTCGCGATGTTCATGCTGACCGAGTACGCCGGCATGATCTCGATGTCCGCGCTCATGGTCGTCCTCTACCTCGGTGGCTGGCAGATCCTGCCGGGTGTGCCACTGCCGGGGTGCGACACCGTCGGCCTGCTCGACTGTGGCGTCGGCGGGACCCTGCTGGGCGTCGGCGTCACCCTCGGCAAGATCATGGCGCTGGTCTTCGCGCTGATCTGGCTGCGGGTCGCCTACCCGCGGCTGCGCGAGGACCAGCTGCAGAAGATGTCCTGGCTGGTGTTCGTCCCGCTGTCGCTGCTCAACATCGCCATCGTCGCCATCGGAAAGGTGGCCGCGTGAGCCAGACCACCTCCCCCGACCGCGATCGCACGGTCCAGCCCGACAGGCGGGCGCCCTTCGGCGTCGGCCTGCTGAAGGGCCTTGCGGTCACGATCAAGCACCTGAAGGGCACCCCGTCCACGCAGATGTATCCCACGGTCAAGCCGGACCTGCCCCCGCGGACCCGTGGGGTCATCGCCCTGATGGACGAGAACTGCACCGTCTGCATGCTGTGCAGCCGCGAGTGCCCCGACTGGTGCATCTACATCGACTCCCACAAGGAGACGGTGCCGCCCGCCAGGGAGGGCGGCCGCGCCCGCACCCGCAACGTGCTGGACCGCTTCGCCATCGACTTCGCGCTGTGCATGTACTGCGGCATCTGCGTGGACGTGTGCCCGTTCGACGCGCTGTTCTGGAGCCCCGAGTTCGAGTACAGCGAGTACGAGATCGGCGGGCTCCTGCACGAGATGGACAAGCTGCGCGAGTGGGCCGACACCGTGCCGCCCCCGCCAGCACTCGACGAGGGTGCCGACACGCCGCCCGAGGTCGCCGACGCGATCGGCAAGAAGGAGAGCGAGCTCGAGGCCGCTCGCCAGGCCCAGGAGCAGAAGGCGCTGGAGGCCGAGCAGCCCCAGCAGGCCGAGGCCACGGCGGGTGCCGAGGCCGAGGCCCCGGCCGCTGGCGGACCCACCCGCCCGAAGCCCACGCTGGCCGACATGGAGATCGAGGGCGAGACCCAGATCGACCAGGAGGTCTTCGACCAGCTGGTGGCCGAGGGCAAGTCCGAGCGGATGGCGCGGTCGAAGGCCAAGTCGGCGTGGGTGAAGGCCCAGAAGCAGAAGCTGCTGGACGAGGCCATCGCCCAGTGGGAGGCCGAGCAGGAGCAGGCCGGCGGTGACGCGGGCGGTGATGCGACCGCTCCGGCCGACGCCGAGGCGCCCGCCGCCCCGGCCGAGCCCAAGCTGGCCGACGTGCAGGTCGAGGGTGCCGGCGAGATCGACCAGGAGGTCTACGACGAGCTGATCGCGTCGGGCAAGTCCGAGCGCATCGCGCGGGCCAAGGCCAAGGCCGCCTGGGTCAAGAAGCGCAAGCAGGAGCAGCTCGACGCCGGCGGAGGGGACGCATGAACGGTCAGGAGGTCGTCTTCGCCCTCATCGCCGTGGGGACGGGCATCGCGTCGGTCGCCACGGTGACGTCGCGCAACCTCGTGCACGCCGCGCTGTTCCTCGCCGTCACCCTCACCGGCATCGGCGGGGTCTTCCTCGTGCTGCATGCCGACTTCCTGGGCCTGGTCCAGCTGGTCGTGTACGTCGGTGCCATCGCGGTGCTGTTCCTGTTCGGGCTGATGCTCACCCGTGCCCCGATCGGCCGGGAGGCCCTGGACTCGCAGAACCGCGGCATGGGCATCGCGATCTCGGTGGTGCTGTTCGGGGTGCTGGTCGCCCTCATCGGCCAGTCCGCCAGCGAGTTCGCCGCCAACGCCCCCGCCTCCATCGAGGGCCCGGCCATCGCCGAGATCGGCACGGCGCTGTTCCGGCACTGGGTCTTCCCGTTCGAGGTCCTGTCGATGCTGCTGCTGGCCGCGCTGGTCGGCGCCATCCTGCTGTCCCGTCGCGAGTCCGGCGAGTCCGGCGAGGAGACACCGGTCGTCCACATCGAGGTCGGCGACGACCCCGAGGAGGAGCCGGCCGAGCTCGTCGCCCCCGGAGGTGACGCATGAGCCCGGTGGGTCCGCTGATCCTGGCGGCGTTCCTGTTCTGCGTGGGCGTGTACGGCGTGATCGCCCGTCGCAACGCGGTGCTGGTGCTGATGAGCGTCGAGTTGATGCTCAACTCGGTCAACATCAACCTGGTGGCGTTCAACAACCTCCTGCACCCGGACGACCCGCTGATCTCGGGGCAGATGTTCGCGCTGTTCGTCATCGCCGTCGCCGCCGCCGAGGTCGGCGTCGGGTTGGCCATCGTCCTCAACATGTTCCGAAACCGCGCCTCGATCGACGTCGACGACGTCGACCTGATGCGCTGGTGACCGGCAGGAGCTGACTGGTGGAGCAACTCCTCGACTACGCGTGGGTCGTCGTCGCGCTGCCGCTGCTGGCGGCCGCGCTGATCACGGCCTTCGGCAAGCTGATGCCGCTGAAGGGCTCGGAGGTCGGCATCGCGGCGATGGTCGTGGCCTGGCTGATCTCGCTGGGCATCGGCGGCTACACGTTCGCGAACGGGCCGATCGAGGTCGTCGAGTCCTCGATCGTCTGGGCGCCGATCGGCGGCGGGCTCGAGATCCAGCTGGGCCAGTACGTCGACGGGCTGACCGCGATGATGCTGGTGCTGGTCACCACCGTGTCGCTGATGGTGCAGCTGTACTCGCGCGAGTACATGTTCGGCGAGGAGCGCTTCACCTACTTCTTCGCGATGCTCAGCCTCTTCACGTTCTCCATGCTGTTCCTCGTCGTGGCGAACAACACGCTGCAGGCCGTCGTCGGGTGGGAGCTGGTCGGCGTCTGCTCGTACCTGCTGATCGGCTTCTACTGGCACGAGAAGTCCAACCAGGACGCGGGCAACAAGGCCTTCCTGACCACGAAGGTCGCCGACATCGGGCTGATCGTCGGCGTGATCGTGCTGTCGGTGGGCGTGGCCAACTCCGGGGTCGCGGGCGCCGCGACCAACCCGTTCGGCATCGACCACACGATCACCGCCGCCACCACCGGGGCGCTGTCCACCACGACGATCGTGCTGGGCTGCCTGCTGATCTTCCTCGGCGCGGTCGGCAAGTCCGGCCAGATGCCGCTGCACGTCTGGCTGCCCGACGCCATGGCCGGCCCGACGCCGGTGTCCGCGCTGATCCACGCGGCCACGATGGTGACCGCCGGCGTGTTCCTCGTCGCCCGGCTGTTCCCGGTGTTCGCCCAGTCGCTGGAAGTGATGAACACGGTCGCGGTCGTGGGCGTGATCACCCTGTTCTTCGCCGGCTTCCTCGCGCTCGTGCAGGACGACATCAAGAAGGTCCTGGCGTACTCGACCATCTCGCAGCTCGGCTACATGATGGCCGCGCTCGGCGTCGGGGGGTACACGGCCGGGATCTTCCACCTGTTCACGCACGGCTTCTTCAAGGCGCTGCTGTTCCTCGGCGCCGGCTCGCTGATCCATGCCGTGCACAGCAACAACATGTCCGACATGGGCGGCATGTGGCGGTACATGCCCCACACCTTCTGGACGTTCATCATCGGGTCGCTGGCGCTGGCTGGCTTCCCGCTGACCGCCGGGTTCTTCTCGAAGGACGAGATCCTGGTCGCCGCCCAGATCTGGGGCGAGGCCGGCAACGTCACCGGCACGCTCGTGTTCTGGCTGGGCCTGGCCGGTGCGATGGTGACCACCTTCTACATGGCCCGTGCGTGCTTCCTGATCTTCTTCGGCGAGCACCGCGGCCACCACGACGTCGCCCACGGCATCTCGCACGACGAGCACGTCGAGGAGCACGCGACCATCGCCCAGGCCGCCGAGGCAGAGGAGGCCGAGGTCGGAGTTGAGCGGGGGAGCGAGCCCGGTGCCGACGCGGCCCACCACCCGGCGCCGCACGAGTCCGGCTGGCAGATCCTCACCGCGCTGGTCGTCCTGGCGGTGCTCAGCTTCCCGGTGGGCTTCTCCGGCGGGTTCCTCTGGGACGAGGTCGGCGGGTCGACGGAGCGCAACTTCGAGACCTGGACCGCGACGCACACGCTCGAGGAGATGTCCTACCCGTTCGCGGCGGGCGAGGGAGGTGAGGCCGCCGGGGGCGAGGAGGCCCACGCGCTCGGGGCCGCCGGCGACGGCGCGGTGCTGGCCGCCGCCGAGGGCGACCACGAGGGCGAGTTGCACGTGCTGCACGGCGCACCCGAGTTCCACGCCGACGTGTTCGTGCTGGCCCTGGCCGGCTTCCTGATCGCCGTCGGCCTGGCCTGGACGATCTACGGGCGCGGGAAACCCGAGCGCGACCCGACCTTCCAGCTCGGCCCCGTCACCACGGCCCTGGTCAACAAGTACTGGTTCGACGACCTCGGGTACCGCTACATCGTCGTCCCCGTTCGCGACCGGCTGTCGCCGGCTGCCTCCTGGACCTCGAACGTCGTCATCGACGGGATCGTGCGAACCGTCGGCGGCGCCGTCCGCCGCCTCGGTGGGACCACCTACAGCACGCTCGACCAGAAGGTGATCGACGGGGGCATCAACGGTGCCGCGTTCTCGGCCGCCTGGTGGTCCGACAAGCTGCGTCGGATCCAGTCGGGCGACGTGCAGCGCTACGCCGGCGCGCTGCTCGCCGGCACGATCGTCCTCGTTCTCGTCTTCTCGGCGGCCCGCTGATGGCCGCCACCCGACCCACGACCGACAACGCCACTCCCGGTGCATGCGCCGGGGCCGCACCGACCGGGTGCGACCGTGAAGGAGCGTCACGATGAACGAACAGGGCTGGCTGCTGAGCGTGGCGCTGTTCCTGCCGCTGGTGGGAGCAGGCCTGCTGACGGTGATGCCGTCGAAGGCGGACGCGCTGGTCAAGCGCACCGGGGTCGTGTTGACCGGGCTGGGCTTCGCCATCGTCGCCGTCATCACGGCGGGGTTCGACTTCGCCGCCGCGGACACGCTGCAGTACGAGACGACGGTCGGCTGGATCGAGGCGATCGGGGCGCGCTACCACCTGGGGATCGACGGCATCTCGCTGCCGCTGTTCTTCCTCACCTACCTGCTGACGTTCCTGTGCGCGATCTACACGACGAAGCACATGCCCGAGCCGGGCAAGCCCAAGGCGTTCCTCGCGCTGATGATGCTGCTGCAGACCGGGATGGCCGGCACGTTCGTGGCCTTCGACCTCGTCCTGTTCTTCATCTTCTGGGAGCTCGTCCTCGTCCCGATGTACTTCATGATCGGGATCTGGGGCGGCCCGCGCCGCGAGTACGCCAGCGTGAAGTTCTTCCTCTACACGCTGTTCGGCTCGGTGTTCATGCTGGTGGCGTTCCTGTCGATCTACTTCGCCGCGCGTGACAGCGTCGCCAACCCGTGGGACATCGTCGAGCTGTCCCAGGCCGCCGGGTTCGGGTCGTCGACCTTCCAGACCTGGGCGTTCCTCGGCATGTTCCTCGGGTTCGCCATCAAGGTGCCCATGTGGCCGTTCCACACCTGGCTGCCGGACGCCCACACCGAGGCCCCGACGGTCGGCTCGGTCCT
>CAZDIF010000108.1:3210-7202 GCA_964505365.1 uncultured Actinomycetota bacterium | reverse complement strand
GAGGACTTGAACCTCCACCCTCTTACGAGGACACGGACCTGAACCGTGCGCGTCTACCAATTCCGCCACTCGCCCGAGTGGAGGCGCGAACGGTACCCGACGGCCCACAATGTCGGCAATGCGAGGCCGGTCCTTGACGACCGTTCGGACACGTCGGATCCGGGACGCCGGCCAGTACGCTCCGACCGAACGGACGGCCATGGACATGATGGCCGTCGGGGTGACGTGAGCCGTTGGCGAGGAACCCATGGGCGTGCTGCAGGACTTCGAACGGCACCTCGAAGGTGCCGTCGAGGGGTTCTTCGCACGCGCCTTTCGGGCCGGGCTGCAGCCCATCGAGCTCGCCAAGGCCATCCAGCGGTACGCCCAGGACAATCGGCACGTCGCCGAGGACGGCATCGTCGTCCCCAACGTCTACCGGGTGGCGATCTCCAGCGCCGACGCCGAGCGGCTCGAGACCTACGGCGACCAGCTGCCGGCCGAGCTGGCGGGCGTGGTGGAACGCACCGCCGAGGAGAAGGACTGGCTGCTGCGCGGACCCGCCCGAGTGGAGGTCACCACCGCCGACGTCCGGTCGGGCCAGTACCGGCTCGCCGGCCGCGTCGAGGCCGGCCCGCGACCGCGTCCATCCGCCCCGGCATCCAACGGCCCGGCCACCACGGCCCTGCGCCAGCCCGCCGCGCCCACCCGCACCGCGGTGCTCGTCGGGCCGGACGGCACCGAGGTCGAGCTGCGCGCCGGCCGGCACACGATCGGCCGGCTGCCGCACTGCGACCTCCACCTGGACGACACCACCGTGTCCCGCGAGCACGCCGCGATCGTGCGCCGCGGCGACCGCTGGTGGGTCCTGGACCTGGGATCCACGAACGGCACGCGAGTGAACGGGGTCACCGCGGCTGAGCAGCCCCTCGCCGATGGCGACACCATCGAGGTCGGCGAGGTGCAGGTCAGCTTCCGGGCAGGTGCCTGATGCCGATCGGAGTCCTGACGCTGTTCAAGCTGGCCGTGCTGGCCGGCCTCTACCTCTTCCTGGCCCGGGTGGTCCGGGTGATCGTCCTCGACCTCTACGGGCCACGCCGCAAGCAGACCCGCTCGCGCCAGCCGGTGGCCGCCTCCAGCGACCAGCGCCGGGTCCGCCGCCACCCGCGCGAACTCGTCGTCCACCACCCCAACGGCAAGCCGCAGGTCGTCGGGCTCAACGGCGGGGCCGTCACCCTCGGACGGTCCACGGTCGCGTCGGTGGTCGTCGACGACGCCTACGTGTCCGACGAACACGTGCAGGTCATGCCGCACGAGGATGGCTGGGTGGTCCGCGACCTCGGCTCGACCAACGGCACGTTCCTCAACGGCGCCAAGGTGACCCAACCGACGCCACTGGCCGCCGGTGACCACCTGCGCGTGGGCAAGACGAGGGTCGAGGTGCGCCGATGATGCGGGTCCACGCCCGCGGGCGTTCCGACGTGGGCCGGGTCCGTCGTGCCAACGAGGATGCCTATCACGTCGGCGACTCCGTGTTCGCCGTCGCCGACGGCATGGGTGGGCACGTCGCCGGCGAGGTGGCCTCGTCCACCGCGCTCGAGCCCATTGCCGCGCTCGACGGCCGCGTGTTCAGCGACGCCCAGGCCGCCCGCACGGCCCTGCGCACCGCGGTGCTGACCGCCAACGAGGCCGTCGTGTCCAAGGCCGCTGGCGACCCCGAGTTCGAGGGCATGGGCACCACGCTCACCGCCGTCATGGTCGAGGGTCGCCGGGCCCACATGGCCCACGTCGGCGACTCCCGCGCCTACCTGTTCCGTGACAACCAGTTCGGCCAGCTCACCACCGACCACACGCTGGTCCAGCGGATGATCGACGAGGGCCGGCTGACCCGCGAGGAGGCCGCCAACCACCCGCAGCGCTCCATCATCACCCGGGCCATCGGCGTCGAGGCAGAGATCGACGTGGACGCGATGTCGCTCGACCTGCTCCCCGGCGACGTGCTGGTGCTGTGCTCCGACGGACTGACCGGCCCGGTCGACGACCAGACCATCACCCGCGTGCTGGCGGACCGCACGCCGTCCACCGAGGACGACGCGTCGGGCATCGACGAGGTCGCCCAGCAGCTGATCGACGCCGCCAACGACGCCGGCGGCCCCGACAACATCACCGTCGTCGTCCTCGAGTTCGAGGAACTGCCGACCGCACCCGCCCCGAAACGCACCAGCCCGGGCCCGGTGGTCGTGTCCACCGCACCCGACACCCACGAGGACGACTGGGCCGGCTCCCTCGGCCGCTTCGGCAACCTCGGCGGCACCCGCGGCATCACCCTCAGCGACGAGGACGGGGACCACCACGCCCGGCGCGGGCCCTCGCGGAGCCGACGGATCGCCGCCGCGATCGTCGTGGTCGGCCTCCTGCTCGGTGCCAGCGTCGCGGGCGGCCGCTGGGTGCTGTCCCGCTCCTGGTTCGTCGGCGTGGACGAGGGCCAGGTCGTGATCTACCAGGGTGTGCCCGCCTCCGTCGGGCCGCTCGAGCTGTCGTGGGAGTGGCGGCGCACCGAGGTGTCCACCGACGGCCTGCCCGGCTGGGTCATCACCAGCCTCGAGGAGGGGGTGCCTGCCACCAGCGCCTCCGACGCCGCCGCCCAGGTCGACAACTACCGCCGACTCGCCGAGAACGAGGGCGAATGAGTGCCTCCTCCCTCGATGTCTCGGCAGTCGCCTCGGCCGAGCGGCGGCTGCTGACCGGCGCCGTCCTGCTCTCGTTCGCGGCCTACGTCGTGCTCGGCTGGTCGGTGCGCGCCGACCTGCCCACACAGTCGTTCCTGTACGGGGCGGCGCTCGCCAGCGGCGCCGTGTTCGCCCACGTCGTGCTGCGCCGCCTCGCCCCGGCCGCCGACCCGATCCTGCTGCCGGCCGGGTTCCTCCTCAACGGCCTCGGGCTCGTCCTCATCCGCCGGGTCGACCTGGCGGGACAGACGTCGGACCTGGCCGCGAACCAGGTCACCTGGACCTTCGTCGGCCTGGCGGCGTTCGCCCTGACCCTGTTCCTGGTCCGATCGGCCCGCACGCTCACCCGGTACCACTACACCATCGGGCTGCTCACGATCCTGCTCCTGCTGCTGCCGTTGCTGCCGTCCCCGATCGGCCAGACGATCAACGGCGCCCGGCTGTGGGTACGCATCGGCCCGGTCGGCTTCCAGCCCGGTGAGGTCGCCAAGCTCGGCCTCGTGGTCTTCTGTGCCGGCTACCTCGACAACAAGCGCGCCCTGCTGTCCATCGCGACCCACCGGTACGGGCCGCTGATGCTGCCCGAGCCCCGCCACCTCGGCCCGGTGCTCGGTGCCGTCGGGATCGCGCTCGGCATCGTCGTGTTCCAGACCGACCTCGGCTCGGGGCTGCTGTTCTTCGGCGTGGCGGTGACCATGCTCTACGTGGCGACGGGCCGGCTGGCCTACCCGCTGATCGGCGGCACCGCGTTCCTCACCGGTGCGGTGCTGGCGTGGGCGGCGTTCAGCCACGTCCAGGAGCGCGTCGCGATCTGGCTGGACCCCTGGAGCCGGATCGACACGACCGGTTACCAGCTGGCCGAGGTCGCCTTCGCCCTCGGCACCGGCGGGCTGACCGGCACCGGGCTGGGGCTCGGCCGCCCCAACAGCATCCCGTACGCCGAGACCGACGCCATCTTCGCCGTCCTCGGTGAGGAACTGGGCCTGCTCGGCGCGGTCGCCGTGCTGGTCACCTTCCTCATCGTGGTGGTCCGCGGCTACCGGATCGCCCTGACCGCGGCCGACGAGGTCGGCACCCTCCTGGCCGCCGGCCTCACCACGGTCCTCGGGCTGCAGGTGTTCGTGATCGTCGGCGGACTGACCCGGATCGTGCCGTTCACCGGGATCACCCTCCCGTTCGTGTCGTACGGCGGTTCGTCGCTCGTGGCCAACTACGTGCTGCTGGCCGTGCTGCTGCGGATCTCGGACGAGAGCCGCCAGGCCCGCCAGCCGCGCGCCCGCGCAG
>CAZDIF010000108.1:0-3110 GCA_964505365.1 uncultured Actinomycetota bacterium | reverse complement strand
ATCGTCAACCTCAACCTCATCCAGCTGGTGCGGGGCGAGGATCTCGCGAACCACCCCGCCAATCGGCGACTGCTCGAGCGCGAGTACGCCATCGAGCGCGGGCCGATCCTCGTCGGCCAGGAGCCCATCGTCCGGTCCGTGGAGACCGACGACAACCTCAAGCACCTGCGCGAGTACCTCGAACCCGAGCAGTACGCCCACGTGACCGGCTTCTACTCGTTCGTGCTCGGCCGCTCGGGACTCGAGCGCGCCTACAACGAGGCACTGACGGGGACCTCGACCGCCGCGCTCGCCGAGAACCTCGGTGAGCTGCTCGGCGGCCGCGACCGCCAGGGCAACGTGGTCCGGACCACGCTCGATGCGGACGTGCAGACCGCGGCGGTGGAGGCGCTGGGGGATCGCACCGGCGCCGTGGTGGCACTCAACCCCCGCACCGGCGCGGTGCTGGCGAGCTGGTCCAGCCCCAGCTTCGACCCCAACCGGTTGTCCAGCCACGACGCCAGCAGCATCTTCGATGCCTGGGAGGAGCTGCAGGACGACCCGGCCCGGCCCCTGCTGGACCGGGTGGCCCGCGAGACCTACCCGCCGGGCTCGACGTTCAAGCTGATCGTGGCGGCGGCAGCGCTCGAGGCTGGCCTGCAGCCGTCGACGGCGCTGAGCAACACCGCCTCCTACACGCCGCCGCAGACGTCGCGGGAGATCACCAACTTCTCCCCCGGCCCGTGCGCCGACGGCGGGTCGACCATCTCGCTGCACGATGCCCTGCGCGTGTCGTGCAACACGGTCTTCGCCGAGCTCGGCGTCGAGCTCGGCGTGGACGCGCTGTCCACCACGGCCACGCGCCTCGGCTTCGGCCGCGAGATCCCGTACGTGCTGCCGACCAGCCCGTCCCAGCTGTTCGCCGGGGAGGTCGACCCGCCCGGCCTCGCGCAGTCGTCGATCGGCCAGCGCGACGTGCGATGGACGCCGCTGCACGCGGCGCTGGTGGTGGCTGCCGTCGTCAACGATGGCACCATGGTCGCCCCGCACGTCGTGTCGAGCGTCCTCGACCCCGCCTCGCGGGTCCTCCAGGGGCCCGACGAGTCGTTGTGGAGGAACGACGACGGCGATGCCCAGGCGATCAGCGAACGCACCGCGGAACAGCTGCGTGAGATGATGGTCTCGGTCGTCACCGACGGAACCGGCACCCGTGCGGCCATCCCCGGCCACACGGTCGGGGGCAAGACCGGGACCGCCGAGGACCCCAATGCCGAGACACCGACCGCCTGGTTCGTCGGGTTCGCCGACGACGACGTCGTCGTCGCCGTCGTGGTCCCGGACGCCGGCGGTGACGGCGGGGGCACGGTGGCCGCGCCCATCGCGCGGGCGGTCATGGAGGCCGCACTGCAGTGACCGGATTGGGGACTCGAGCAGCAGGAGCAGGGTGTGAACGAACGCGTACTGGCTGAGCGGTTCCACCTGCGGGGGTTGTTGGGCCGCGGCGGGATGGCGGAGGTCTACGAGGCCTGGGACGCCAACCTCGACCGTCGGGTCGCCATCAAGGTGCTGCTGCCGCGGTTCCGGGACGACGAGGCGTTCCAGCAGCGCTTCACCGAGGAGGGGCGCCGCGCGGCCAACCTCAACCACCCCAACATCGTCACCGTGCTCGACACCGGCGTGGACCACGGGTCGGGCCTGCCGTTCATCGTCATGGAGTTGGTGCAGGGCCGGTCCCTGCAGGACACCATCCGGGCGGGCGGCCTGACCGAGGACCGGGCCCTGGAGGTGACGGCGGACGTCTCCGCCGCGCTGCAGTACGCCCACGAACGGGGCCTCGTCCACCGGGACGTCAAGCCCGGCAACATCCTCATGGCGGACGACGGCACCGTGAAGGTGACCGACTTCGGGATCGCGCGGGCGATCGATTCCGACAGCAACGTCACCCAGACGGCCGCCGTGCTCGGCACCGCCGCGTACCTGTCCCCCGAGCAGGCACAGGGCCACGCCGTCGACTCGCGCTCGGACGTGTACGCGGTCGGGGTGGTCCTGTACGAGCTGCTGACCGGCCAGCAGCCGTTCCAGGGCGACACCGCCGTCACGGTCGCCTACCAGCACGTGCAGGAACTGGCCCGTCCGCCCCGGGACCTCAACCCGGCGGTGTCCACCCAGGCCGAGGCGATCTGCGTCCGGGCGATGGCCAAGAACCCGGCCAACCGCTACCAGGCGGCCAGCGACCTCCGCGACGACCTGCTGCGCGCCCTGTCCGGCCACGACGTGGCCGCACCCGCGGTGATGCGGGCCTCCGACACGGCCCTGCTCGATCCCGTGTCGGCGACCACGGCCGGGGCTCGCACCGAGCGTCGGCGCCGGGCCGTGGGCTACACACTGCTGGCCATCGGGTCGGTCGTGGCGGCCGCCCTGGTCGTCTTCCTCCTGCTGCAACTGTTCGCCGGGTCGGAGTCGCCGATGCGGGCCGTCCCGAACGTCGTCGACCAGTCCGAGGACGAGGCGAAGCAACGGCTCGAGTCGTTCGGCTTCAGCGGCATCGTGATCGACACGGTCACGTCGTCGGAGATCGAGGAGGGGCGTGTCGCCCGGCAGCAGCCGGCCGCCGGCGAGGAGGCCCGCGACGGGAGCACCATCCAGCTGTGGCTGTCGTCGGGCCCGCCGCAGGTCGAGGTGCCCGACGTCGTCGGGATGGAGGAGAACGAGGCAGTCGCCACGCTGCGCGAGGCCGGGCTCGTGCCGCGCGATCGACAACGCGTGTCGGATCCCGACACCGAGCCCGGCACCGTCCTGTCGGTCACCCCGTCCGTCGGCGTCCTGGTCCCCGCCGACTCGCCGGTCGACCTCGAGATCAGTGCGGGCCCGGAGATGGTCCGCATCCCGAGCGTCCGGTTCGAACCGCAGGCCACCGCCGAGATCGACCTGCGGGAGCTGGGGCTGGAGGTGCTGGTCGTCCGCGAGTTCCACGACACGATCGAGGAGGGAAGGGTCATCGACGTGGACCCGCCACCGGGGACCGAGGTCCTGGTCGGCAGCGAGGTCACGCTGGTGGTGTCGCGGGGCCCGGAGGAGACCGAGGAGCCCGAGCCCACCGAGGAACCCACCACCGAGGAGCCCACGGAGGA
>CAZDIF010000107.1:1538-7219 GCA_964505365.1 uncultured Actinomycetota bacterium | reverse complement strand
GAGGGGATGTCAGTGGTGGCACGGGTGGTCCTCGTGGACGACCACGAGACGGCGCGGGTGGCGCTGCGTGACCTGCTGACACGGACGCACGGCGACTGCGAGGTGGTGGGCGAGGCCCATTCCGCGGCCACGGCGCTGGCCCGCGTGCGCGAGAGCAGACCCGACGTGGTGGTGCTGGACGTCGACCTGCCCGACGGCGACGGCGTGCAGTGCGCCCGGGAGATCCTCGCGCTGCCAGCCCCGCCGTCGTGCATCCTCCTGACCAGCTACCCAGAGGAGCGCGGGATGCTCGGCGCCGCGCTGGTCGGCGCCGCGGCGTACCTGCAGAAGTGGGACGCCCCGGAGAAGCTGGCGGACGCCGTCCGCGCCGTGGCACGCGGTGAGCGGCTACTCGGCACCGTTGACGTGGTGGGCCTGCTGGATCGGCTGGCCGCCAACGGGGAGGACGAGGACCTTCTCGGCGAGCTCACCACCCAGCAGCGCCGCGTGTTCGAGCTCGTCGGCATCGGACTGTCGAACGAGCAGATCGGCGAGGAGCTGGGCCTGGCCACCGGCACGGTCCGCAACTACGTCTCGCAGGTGCTCGACGCGCTCGGCCTGCAGCGCCGCACCGAGATCGCGCGGATGGCCGCACGCATGGCCGAGCGCCGGGCACGAGGGCGTACTCGTGGCGACGGGTGACCTCGCCCTCAGAGCTTCGGCAACGAGACCACGAATCGGGCCCCGCCGCCCGGTCGGTCCTCGGCACGCACGGTGCCGCCGTGCAGCTTGACGAACAGCTCCACGAGGCTGAGGCCG
This sequence comes from uncultured Actinomycetota bacterium, assembly GCA_964505365.1. Lineage (GTDB taxonomy): Bacteria > Actinomycetota > Nitriliruptoria > Nitriliruptorales > Nitriliruptoraceae > CAWCLK01. The sequence goes on along the minus strand of CAZDIF010000107.1, from coordinate 6,421 downwards.
AGGCCCGTCCCACCCGCGTCGGTCGGATGGGCGGCGTGGCTGACGAAGGGGGCGAAGACGTCACTGCGGACGGCGTCGGGCAGGCCCGGCCCGTCATCCTCGACCACCACCTCGACCGCGTCGTCGCGGTTCCGCAGCGACAACTCGACCGTCGTCGCGGACGGCGTGTGCTTCAGCGCGTTCTCCACGAGGTTCGTCATCACCTGGCGGACCCGGAGCCGATCCACGGATGCGGTCACCGGCGCGGCATCGACGACCACCCGGTGCGCGGCAACGTCGACGGACTCGACGACCTCGTGCGCCAGCGCCGCAATGTCGGTGGGCTCACGATCCGCCGCAACCTTCCCGCGGGTGAAGCGGTCGAGGTCGAGCAGGTTGCTCAGCAGCCGGTCAAGGGAATCGGCGTGGCGGCGGATGCCGACGAGGAGGCGGTGGCGGTCGTCGGCGTCCAACTGCCGAAGGGCGAGTGTCTCCGCCGCCCCCGCGATCGACGCGAGCGGCGCCCGCAGGTCGTGTGCGGCCGCGGCGAGGAAGACATCCTTCCAGCGATCCAGTTCCCTCAGGGCCTCGACCTCGTCGGTGGTCGCCGCCACTCGGGCCTGCAGGGCCACCTGTGCGTCCCGCGCCGACGTCACGTCCGTCAGGGTCCAGAGCAGCCGCACGGGTTCATCGCCGGCCACGCGGTGGCCACGGACGACGACCGACACCACCATCGGCGGCCGGCCGCGGCGATGGACGGTGACGTCCTGCGGACCGGGGGACCGTCCCGCGCCGACCTGGCGCAGGCCAGCCCGGAAGCTGCTCCGCTCCGCGGGCGGCACGTACGCCGCGATCTCCCGATCCGCCAGGCGGTCGGGTGAGGCGCCGAGCAGGTCGCCCGCCTCCTGGTTCGCCCGGAGGATGCGTCCGTCGCCGTCGGTGACCAGGTACGCCGTGGGGGCGAGGTCGAACAGCTCTTCCCACCTGGCACGCTGCTCCACGAGATCGTCGAGCTGGGACTGCACCTCCCCCAGCTGCCGCCCCAGGCCCGCCACGTGGTCCTCGAGGCCGTCCACGATGTCGGAGAGCTGCTGCAGCGCCCCGGGCACATCGGGCGCCGACACGTCGTACTCCCGGCCTCCGAGCGAGGCCAGCAGCGCGCGTGCACGCTGGAACAGTGGCTGGTGCTCGTCCGTCATGTGGGTCTCGGCCGTCACACGGGTCGCCGAGGAACCTCCACGCCAACGTACGACGCGAATCCTCACGGGGTCGTCGATCGGACACCGGACCCGCGACGGTGCACAGCCGTATAGGGTGGCTGGCAGCCCTCGTCACCCGAGGGGATCGAGGATGGCCGAGCAGATCCGCGTCGTGCTCGTCGACGACATGGCGTTGATCCGGCACGGCCTCACGGTGGCGCTGGAGGCCGACGGGCGCGCCACGGTGGTGGGGGAGGCCGGCTCCGTCGCGGAGGCCACCGACACGCTGCGGACGACGGCACCGCACGTCGTGGTCATCGACGTCGGCCTTCCGGACGGCAATGGGATCGCCCTCTGCCGGGAACTTGCCACGACACGGCCATCCACCCGCTGCGTGCTGTTCACCGCGTTCCCGAAGGAGCAGGCCCTGCTCGCGGCCGCGGTCGCCGGCGCCGCCGGCTACCTGGACAAGCGCGCGTCGGCGGACGAGGTCGTTGACACAGTCGTGGCGGCCGGGCGCGGCGAGGTCGTGCTCGACCGCGAACGAGTCGACCGGCAGCTTCGCGAGCTCGCGGGCCTGCTACCGGTGAGGCTGCACCAGCTCACGTCGGGACAGCACGACCTGCTCGAGCTGGTGGGCCAGGGCCTGTCGGACCGCGAGATCGCCGACCGCCTGCACCTGTCCTCGACCACGGTGCGCAGCTACGTGTCCCGACTGCTCGTGGCGCTGCGCATGGATCGACGGTCCGAGGCCGCGGCCCTGGCAGCGCGCCTGGCCGCCCGGCACGCACCATCGCCCCACCGGGGCTGACTCGATACTGACAACATTCGTCACTATCGGTTGCCGTCTGGATCCCCATACTCAAGTACGTGGCGCCCGGAACGCGAACGGGCGGCCTCCCGGACCTGGGGGGCTCCGGACCGGGCACCGGCCCTCTGACTCGTGCGGGGCGGCGAGTTGGAGGGCCGGCGCTTCGGCATGCCCATCACACGCACAACCAGGGCTTGCATCCATTGCTTTTTTGTGTATTATCATGCTTATTCATCAAACCCATGTCCTATACTGGGAGTTCACGATGTCGGACCAGATCGGGGGCGCGGTCAGCTCGATCACCGAGCAGGCCGCGACGGCCCAGAACCAGGCCGAGGAGACCGCGGCCGCCTCGCAGGACACCGAGCGCCTCGTCAACAACCTGCAGGACGAGGTGGACGCGGTGTCCGCCGAGATGCAGAACGCCTTCGCCGAGCTCAGCGGCCGCCTGCGCGACCAGGTCGCCCGCACCTCGGAGCGGCTGCACGCCACCGAGTGGAGCGGTCGGTCCCGCGACGCGCTGGTCGCCTACGACCAGGAACTCAACAACACCGCGAATCGGTTCATGGAGTCCTCGGACCAGGGCATGGCCCAGTTCCGGACCGAACTGATGAACTTCATCACCCAGTTCTACGGCCAGGTCCAGGGCGAGTTCCGATCCGCCATGGCCGAGATCGAGGCCAAGTACGCCGACGCCTCACGCGCGGCCCAGACCTACGCGGACAACCTCGTCGAGATGGACAACTCCACCATCACGTACTGAGCCGTTCGCCGGCCGTGGCGCGACCGTCAGCCCACTCCGCCGTCCAGGGCGACCCGATCGCAGCCTTGCGGCGTCGTGACCACGATGGCGGAGCCGTCGGCCTCGAGCGTGCCGGCGTCATCGGGCTCGAGCAGCCCGAAGCCCCGAAAGTGGTAGACCGCGCCGTCGGTCGGCCGGTACACGCCCGGCGTATCGACGCCGTCACAGTCCCAGTCGCCCACCACCACCTGGTCCTCGGCCCGGGCGACCGCGTAGTGACCCGCCACCTCCCCTGCGGCGTCGGGCACCGCCAGCACGGCAGCCGGCTGTCCGTCGACCTGCTGGGCCGACACGACCAGGGGCAGCGAACAGCCCCGGCCGTCCACGTCGGCCCACAGGATGGTCCCATCGGTGGCAGGCTCGCTGGCGTCGTCGCACGGCGAGGCGGGCTCGCGGAGGACGAACGCACCCGATCCGGCCATGCCATCGCGTTCCGCACCGCCACCGCTCAGCGCCCACAGCGCGCCCGCCGCGACCAGTGGCACCCCCAGCACCGCGACGATCGCGGGCACCGCCCACCGCGGTCGGCGTCGAGACGGTCCTGCCGCCCGGTGGGCCGCCTCGGGCCGCGGGCCGAAGAGCTGAGTCCCGCTGTCGCCGGCCGGCGGGTCCGATTCGACTCGGATCGGCGAGTCCGTCACTGGCGGGACGTCCCGCGTCGTGGGCGTTGGGTCGTCCCGTTCGGACGCGTCAGCGAGCTGGTCCGCCAGACCCCGCAACCGCTCGTCCTCGGCCTGCCGGGCCACGCCCTCGAGGACAGTGCCGAGCTGCTGGACGGCACCGAAGCGGGCGGCGGGGTCCCGGGCGATCGACCGCTCGATGGCCTCAACCATCTCCGGGGGTGCTTCGGGAGCCAACTGGGCGAGGGGCGCGTGGACCCCACGGTCGGCCGCGGCCAGCGTCTGCCCGGGCGATCCCCCGGCATGGGGCAGCTGGCCCGACAGGGCCCGGTACAGGAGCACGCCAAGGCTGTAAAGGTCGCTCCGTGGGCCCGGCGCCGTGCCGTCCACGACGACCGCCGGGTCGACGTACTCGGCCGTGCCGAGCACGACGCCGTCGTCGAGGAGGTGATCGCCGTCGCGCAGCATGACCGTGCCGAAGTCGGCCAGGCGCGGCTCGTCCTCGATACCCAACAGCACGTTGGCTGGCTTTACATCCCGATGGAGCACGCCAGCACCATGCGCCGCAGCGAGAGCCGACGCGAGCCGCGCCCCCGTGTCGGCAGCCTCCGCCCACGGCAGCGGGCCGTCGCGCAACCGGTCCTCCAGCGTCCCGCCGGGGGCGTACGGCAGGACCAGGGCCACGGTGCCGTCCTTGGCCTCGACGACGTCGAGCAACGGCACGATGGCTGAGTGGGCCAGCCCCGCAAGGACGTCCGCCTCGCGGCGCAGGCGGGCGACAGCCTCGTCGGGCGCGTCGACGGCCACCCGCTTGACCGCGACGATCCGTCCGGCCCGGTCGGTGGAGCGTGCGCGGTGGACGGTCCCGGAGCGGCCGCGGCCCACGACCTCCAGCATCACGTAGCCCGGCACCTCGTCGGTCACAGCCACCCGTTGGTCGTCCTCGCCGCGCGGCACCCTACTCATCCACATCTCGCTGTGGTCGATTCACCATGCGTGATGTCATCTCGTTACACTACACTCCAGACGCGGCATCGCTGGCGAGCAGGAGGACACGGGTGGGGACGTTCCGTCGGCTGATGCCCCTCCTGACGTGGGTGGCCACCCTGGCCATTGCCATCGCCCTCTTCACCACCATGGGGAACGGGCCGCTGGCCGCGCCCCCGGTCACGACCCCGTCGGCGTGGGGCGAATGGGCCGCGGCTCGCGAGCCGGTGGTCGCCACCGTCGCGATCCTGCGGCTGGCCGTCCTGGCCATGGCCTGGTACCTCGTCGGCGTCACGACGATCGGCGCCGTGGCACGCGTCGCCCAGCTCGCCTCGCTGACCCGGGTTGCAGACGCACTCAGCGTGCCGCTCGTGCGCCGGGTCCTGCAGACCTCCCTGGGGGTCGGCCTGGCCACCGCCGTCGTGGCCAGCTCGGCGTCCGGCGTCGTGGCATCCCGACCCGACCCGCCGTCGATGCAGCCGATC
>CAZDIF010000107.1:0-1438 GCA_964505365.1 uncultured Actinomycetota bacterium | reverse complement strand
GTCCGCGTCCGCGATGCGATCGCCGAACGCACCCGCCAACGTGACCTGACCCGCGAGGCGCTCGAGTCGGCCACGCTGCTCGGGACGATGCGCGACCTCGCCGAACGCCAGGCCGGCGTGACGCTCACCACGGCCACCGGCCGTATCCACCGCGGCAGCCTCGTGGCCGTGTCCACGGACCACGTGGTCGTGTCCACGCCCAGCCGGCACCTGGTGCACGTTCGCCTGGTCACGGTCGTGGTCGTGCGGCCCGACCCCGACAGCCGTGCACCACTGCCCCAGGGGGATCGCCGGCCACCGCAGGACAAGCACCTGCTCGAGAGGTGCGCCGAATGGGTCGCCGACCGTCCCGTCCTGGGCGTGGCGGTCACGGGCGTCCGCGACCTGCTCCGCGGTCGACTTGTCTCCGTGGGCGACGACGTCGTGGCCCTGTCGCTCGACGGGTCGCGCACACCGACCTACCTCGCCGGCGACGCGATCGAGGCGATCGCGCTGCAGCTGCCGTCCGGGACGGACAGCGGCTGATGCCGCCGCGACGCGCGCGACTAGCATCGGTCCCGCCTGCGGCGGGCGCAGCCAGCCTGCCTCTCGTCGACACGGGGGAGCCACATCATGGCTGATCTCGGCACGACCACCTCGACGCCGGCCCCTCCGCCCCCGGCCGAGGACACCACCACACACCGCCGTGTGCGTCGTCGCCGATCGCTGCCGGGCGGTCGCGCCGTCGCGGGGGCGTTCCTCATCACCGCCGCCGCCGTCGGGGTGTTCGCCGCCTACCTCAACGCCACGGCCGCGCCGTCGGATCGGTGGCTCGTGGCCACACAGGACGTCGCCCGCGGCACGGTCATCGAGGCGTCGATGCTGGACGAGGTCGCACTGGACGTGCCCGAGGGGCACCGATCGGCACTGGTGGAGGCGGCCAACCTCGACGCAGTGGTCGGTCGCGTCGCGCTCGGCCCGCTGCGGGCCGGTGACCTGCTCCAGGACACCACGGTGCTCACCGACGCGCCGCCGTCGAACGCGTCGACGTTCACGTTCTCGGTCGCGTCGTCCCGGGTGGCCCTGCAGGGCGACCTGTCGTCCGGCGACACCATCGACATCGTCGCGACCTACGAGGACACCACGTTGTACGTGGCCCGCGACGTCGAACTGCGCGGCGACCCGATCGCGGGCGACGCCGGCATCAGCCTCACGATCGCGGCCGGCTCGTCCGACGTCGTGCTGGCCGTGGCCAACGCCCTCGACGTGGCCGACGTGTTCGTCCTCCGCAGCCCGCCCGAGGGAGCCGACGAGGAGGATCTCCCGCCGCCCTTCCGCGCCACCATCCGGACCAGCGGAAACGGCGGGACCTGACGATGCGCGAGCGGTACGTCATCCTCGGCCTGGCCCGCGCCCGGGCCGACTGGTTCAGCCGCGTCGGAAAGTGGGCGACCTCGGC
>CAZDIF010000106.1:0-7268 GCA_964505365.1 uncultured Actinomycetota bacterium | reverse complement strand
GGCCCGGAGCAGCTCGACCCCGTGGTAGAGCGGGGACAGGCGGGCGACCGCCTGCAGCCAGCCGGGATAGACGTCCATCGGGTAGAACGTCGCCGACAGCAGGAACAGCGGCAGGGTCACCAGCTGGATCAGGTCGAAGTCCTGCCACGAGCGCATGAAGGTGGTGGCGGCCAGGCCCACGCTGGCGAACGCGAACCCGATCACGACGGCGACCGGGACGGCCAGGATCGCCCCGGGCACCGACGGGGCCAGCCGCGCCAGCAGCGCGATGACGAGGAAGCCCACGCCGTACAGCGCCCCGCGCAGCTGGGAGAACGTGATCTCGCCCGTGGCGATGTCCCGCGGCCGCATCGGCGTGGCCAGCACGGCGTCGTAGGTCTTCTGGTACTTCAGCTTCTGGAAGATGTTGAAGGTCGACTCGACCACCGCGCCGTTCATCGTGGACGCGGCGAGCAGGGCCGGGGCGACGAACTCGGCGTAGGGCACGGGCGTGCCGTCGGGACCGGCGACGTCGCCGACGAGGCCGCCGAGGCCGATGCCGATGGCGAAGAGGTAGAACGCCGGCTCGAACCCGCCCGAGAGCACGGCCGGCCAGATGCGCCGGTACTGCCGCAGGTTGCGCTCGATCAGGAACCGGCCCGGCCAGGGCGCGCGGGGCGTGGTCGTGCTCATGGCCGCAGCCGCCGGTCGAAGCTCACGCGGGCCAGGACGCCGCCGACGGCGATCCAGGCAACCAGCACCGCGAGGTGGACCGCGACCGGCAGGGCCGGCGGGAGGCCGAGCGCGGCCCCGCGCGCCAGCTCGATGCCGTGGTACAGGGGCAGCACCGCCGCCACGGCGGCCACGGGCCCGGGCAGCTGGCTGACCGGGAAGAACGTGCCCGACAGCAGGAACATGGGCACGACCCCGAACCGGAACACGGTGGCGAGGTGGGCCTGGTGGCTCACGGTCGGCGTGAACGCGGTCATGGGCAGGCCGAACGCCAGCCCGGTCAGCACGGCCGGCACGATCGCCAGCAGGATGCCGCCGACCGGGGCGAGCCCGAGCAGCACGACGACGAGGGCAAATGCGACCCCGGCCATGCCCAGGCGGGCGGTCACCCACAGGGAGTTGCCCAGCACCAGGTCACCGACCGCGACCGGGGTCGCCAGCGCGGCGTGGTACGTGCGGCGCCACTTGATCCCCGCCATCACCGGCCAGGCGCCCTCCATGGCGCCCGTCTGCATCGCCGACGCGGCCAGCATGCCCGGTGCCAGCCACGCGGCGTACGACACCTCGCCCAGCGCGGCCGCCCCCGGGCCCCGGTCCACGAGCGTGCCGAGGCCCAGCCCCATGGCCCCGAGGTACAGCAGCGGGGTGAGGAAGGACGACACGACGCTGCCGCGCCACGTCCGCCGGTAGCGGCGTGCCTCGACCTCGGCGACCCGCCACGCGCGGCTCACCGCACCCGGCGGGGCGGCGGTGGTCGGGACGTCGGTGGCGGCCATCGTCAGTCCACCAGCGTCCGCCCCGTCAGGGCGAGGAAGACGTCCTCCAGCGTCGCCCGGCGGGTCAGCACGCCCAGCGGGTCGACACCCCGGTCGAGGACGGCGCGGTGGGCGGCATCCGCGTCGTCCGCGTACACGAGCACGCGATCCGGCAGCGTCTCGATGCGGGTGCCGACGCCGTCGAGCCGCTCGGCCGCGGCCTCGTGGTGCCCGTCGGCCAGGCGCAGCTCGAGCACCTCCCGGGTGACGTGCTCGGCGATCAGGGCGTGCGGCGCGCCCTCCGCGGCGATGCGGCCGCGGTCCATGACGACCAGCCGGTCGCAGAGCTGCTGGGCCTCATCCATGTAGTGGGTCGTCAGGATCAGCGTGACGCCGCGCTGCTTCAGGCGGTAGAGCCGGTCCCACAGCGCGTGGCGGGCCTGTGGGTCGAGCCCCGTGGTGGGCTCGTCCAGCAGCACCATGTCCGGCTCGTTGATCAGCGCCCGTGCGATCGTCAGGCGCCGCTTCATGCCGCCGGACAGCGGCTCGACGTGGTGGTCGGCGCGGTCGGCGAGCTGGACGAACGCGAGGAGCTCGTCGGCGCGGCGCCGCAGCACGTCGTGCGGCAGCCCGAAGTAGCGGCCGTACACGACGAGGTTCTCCCGGACGGTCAGCTCCTCGTCGAGGTTGTCCTCCTGCGGCACGACGCCCAGCCGGGCCCGCAGGGCCGGCCCCTCGGCCATCGGGTCGTGGCCGAGCACCGTCAGCGTCCCGTCCGTCACCGGCGACACCCCGCCGATCATGCGCATGGTCGAGGACTTGCCCGCGCCGTTCGGCCCGAGGAACCCGAACGCCTCGCCGGCGTGCACGGTCACGTCGATGCCGTCGACGGCGGTGAAGCCACCGAACCGCTTGGTGAGGCCGTGGGCCTCGATGACGGGGGGTCGCATGCAGGGAGACGGCGCCGGTCAGCCGGTCGCGGGGACCGTAGCGCCGGACGCACCCTCACCGGCTCCGAGCGACGGCAGTCCCGACCACAGCAGGCGGACGAGCAGGTCGCCGAGGGCCTCCCGGTCCAGCGTGTCGTCGGCACGCGACAGCCACCAGTCGCTGACCTGGTGGACGGCACCGATCATGGCGTGGGCGATGAGGTCGGCGTGTGCCACCGCCAGCCCGTAGCGGGCGAACTGCTCCTGCAGGACGGTCGCGAACCGGCGGGCCAGCTGGTGGGTGAAGTCGCCGACCGCCTGGTTGACCTCGGGCCGCTCCGCCGCCGCCCGGTGCAGCAGGAAGCGGTAGACGTCGGGGCGGTCCTCGACGGCGGACAGGAACGCGTCGACGGTGGCGGCCAGCTTGGCGTGGGGGCCGTCGGCCTCCGCCAGTGCCTGCTCCAGCCGCTCCTGCAGCCGGCGGGCCGTGCGGCGCGCGACCGCCTCGTACAGCCCGCCCTTGTCGCCGAAGTGGCGGTACAGGATGGGCTTGGTCACCCCCGCCTCCGCGGCGATGTCCTCCATGCGCACGGACGCCCCGTGCCGGGCGATCGCCCGGTCGCTGGCGTCCAGCAGCTGCACGCGCCGCTCGGGGTCGCGTCGGTTGGTCACGTCCGGCCTCCTGGCTCCACCGCGAACGTTACCGCGGGTAACACTGATCCGGTGGAGCCGGGACCCCGTCGACGCGGGCCTCGATCGCGGCCATGGCGGCCAGCAGGCGGGCCTCCTGCCACCAGGGTGCCAGCACCTGCACGCCCACGGGCAGGCCGGCCGATCCACGCTCGCTGCGCCGGGCGAGCCGCTCGACGACGTCGACGCCGGGGCGACGGTCGGACTCCTCCCCCGGCCGGACGGTGGTGACCGGCACCACCCCGGCGGGCAGGCCGGTGAGGTTGGCGAGGAAGGTCGTGGTGCTGGCCCAGGTGAGGTCGCGGAAGGCGCCGTGCCGCAGGGCGGGCAGCGCGTTCGGGGGCAGCAGGACGACGTCGGGCGTGCCCGGGCCGTGCAGCGAGGCCGACAGCCGGCGCAGCATCGCCCGGCGGGCCACCACGGCGTCGAACAGGGCGTCGGTGGTCCGCGTGCCCGCGTTGCGGACGGTGGCCGCGGCACCGTGCTGGCCGGCCGCCTCCAGGGCCGACGCGAGCCCACGGGCCGCGGGCCGGGGCACCCGCCCGGCACCCGTCAGCAGGCGCGTCACCGGTGACAGCGGGTCGTCGCCGATCGCGCGGCGCAGGTGGCGGAACCCGTCGGCGCCCAGCAGGGTGGCGTAGAGGGCGTAGACCTCGTCGGCCGGGGGCGGCTCCCACGCGACGACGGTGGCGCCCGCGTCGGCCAGCGCGTCCGCGGCCTCTCGCACGGCGCGGCGCACGCCCGGCGACGGCGTCAGGCCCCCGTCGTCCTCGCAGACGCCCACGACGAGGTTCGACACGGTGACGTCGGCGGGGTCGCCGGCCGGCAGGGGTGGCACGTCCGGCTCGGGCGGCAGCCCGTCGGTGGGCTCGGCCAGGACCCGGAAGCCCAGCGCCACGTCGGCGACCGTCCGCGCCATCGGGCCGCACTGGGGGACGATGGTCTCCTGCCACTCGTCGTACTCGGGCGGGTTGTCGCCCCACGGGAGCCGGTGGCTGGTGGGCTTGATCGTGGCGATGCCGCAGAAGTGGGCCGGCACGCGCAGGCTGCCGCCGATGTCCGCCCCGAGCCCCAGCGGGCTGCCCCGTCCGGCGATCAGCGCACCCTCGCCGCCGCTGGACCCGCCCGGCGTGCGGTCGGGGTCGTACGGGTTGTCGGTGCGCCCGTGCAGCGGGTTGTGGGTCTCGGTCTGCATCAGCATCACCGGCACGGTGGTCTTCACGTACGGGATTGCTCCGGCCCGGCGCAGCCGCGTGACGAGGGGGCCCTCGCGGGTGGAGCGGTGGCCCGCCCGGGACGGCAGGCCGCGGGTGGAGGGCGTGCCGACGACCTCGAACTGGTCCTTGATCGACACCGGCACCCCGTGCAGCGGTCCCAGGTCGGCGCCCCGGCGGCGTGCCGCATCGGCCTCGTCGGCTGCGGCGCGGGCCTCGTCCACCATCCACCAGGCCACCGCGTTCAACCGTGGCTGCAGCGCCTCGGCACGGGCGAGGTGGGCGTCGACGACCTCGCGGGACGAGGCTGTGCCGGAGGCGATCAGCGCGGCCAGCTCGGTGGCGGGCCGCTCGGTGAGCTCGGGCACGTGTCAACCTCCCACGACGGTGGATCGGGCCGGACGGTAGGCCGCCATGTGCATGGCCGCCGATCCGGCGAGTACGGTCCCGCGCCAGCAGGATGGGAGAGCTGACGTGGACTTTCGCGACACCGCGGAAGAGGCCGAGTTCCGTGCGGAGGCGGCCGGGTGGCTGGACGAGGCCCTGGCGGACCTGCCGGACGCGGATCCGGACGACCAGGAGGCCAAGGACGCGCGCGCCATCCGCTGGCAGCGCACGCTGTACGAGGGCGGCTGGGCCGGGCTGACGTGGCCGACCGAGTACGGCGGCCGGGGCCTCTCGCCGGTCCACGAGGCGATCTTCTTCCAGGAGGCCGCCCGCCGCAACGCGCCCACGCCGGCGAACCTGCTGGGCATGATCCTCGCCGGGCCGACCATCATGGTCCACGGCACCGACGAGCAGAAGGAACGGTTCCTGCCGCCGATCCTGTCGGGTGACGAGATCTGGTGCCAGGGCTTCTCCGAGCCGGGCTCCGGGTCGGACCTGGCCAGCCTGTCGGCGAAGGCCGTGCCCACCGAGGAGGGCTGGGCCGTCTCGGGCCAGAAGGTCTGGAACTCCTTCGGCCACCAGGCCCAGCGCTGCATGCTGCTGGCCCGCACCGGCGGCTCGGCCGCCGAGGACAAGCACGGCGGCATCACCTACTTCCTCGCGCCCATGGACGAGGTCGAGGTGCGGCCGCTGGTCATGATCAACGGCGCCGCCGACTTCAACGAGCTGTTCCTCGACGACGTGCACGTCTCCGAGGACGAGGTGCTCGGCGGCGAGGGCAACGGCTGGCGGGTGGCGCTGACCACGCTGGCGTTCGAGCGTTCGAGCCTCGCGTTCATGCTGCAGGTCGAGACCCGCCACGGGGTCGAGGCGCTGGCGCGGCTGCTGGCCGAGCGCGGCCTGGACGACGACCCGCGCCTGCTCACCGAGCTCGGCCGGCTGCACGGGCAGTCCGAGGCACTGCGGCTGTCCACCACGCGCGCGATCTCGGCCCTGCAGGCCGGCGGCACGCCGGGGCCGGAGGGCTCCACCGCCAAGCTGACCTGGGCCCACCTCATGCAGGACCTCGCCCGCGTGGCGTGCGAGGTGCTCGGACCCGAGCTGCACGCGCCCGAGCACGCCTACTGGCGCCGGCTGTACCTGCGGGCCCGCGGCAAGTCGGTCGAGGGCGGCACCGACGAGATCCAGCGGTCCATCGTCGCCGAGCGGGTGCTCGGCCTGCCCCGGTCCCGCTGAAGGAGAGGCGAGCATGCGCGCGACGTTCACCGACGACCAGCTGGCACTGCAGGAGGTCGCGGCCGACCTGGCCGCCGGCGCCCGGCCCGACGCCCCGGCGCCCTGGCAGCGCGTCGCCGAGTCGGAGACGGCCACCCGCAACCTGCTCGACGGGTTCGCGGGGCTGGGCCTGCCCGAGGACGCCGGCGGGGCCGGCGGCGGGCTGGTCGAGCTGGCGATCCTGCTCCACGAACTCGGCCGCCACGTGGTGTCGACCCGCTTCGTGCCGCACGTGCAGGCCGTGCAGCTGGCCCGCGCCGCAGGCCTGGACGTGTCCGCCGCGGCCAGCGGCCAGCAGGTCTGGGCCCCCGCGACCGCCGAGGTCGGCGTCGGCCCGGCCGGGCCGTGGACCGACGGCGGCCGGCGCACCCGGGTCCCGCACGCCGCCGACGCGGACGCCGTGGTCGCCTGCGTGGGCGACGACGACGTGGCCGTGCTGACCGGGTACGCGGTCGAGGACGAGGCCGAGGCGTTCGACCTCGGCCGGCCGACCGCCACCGTCACGCTGGAGGGTGACGAGGTCGCCCGCGGCACCGGCGCGGCGGCCGGGCTGCGACGGGCGTGGCTGCTGCAGGCCGCCGAGCTGGTCGGCGTCGGCCGCGGTGTCGTCGAGCTGGGCTCCACCTACGCGAGCCAGCGCGAGCAGTTCGGCCAGCCCATCGGCCGGTTCCAGGGCGTCGCCCACCAGCTCGCCGACGCCCTCGTCGCCGTCGAGAACGCCTGGTCGCTCGTGCTGTACGCGGCGTGGGCCCTGGACGCGGACGCCGGCGACGCGGAGCAGGCCACCCACCTCGCGGTCGCCTCGTCCGGCGAGGCCGCGGTCTTCGCCAGCGAGCGCTCCACCCAGGTCCACGGTGGCATCGGGATCACCTGGGAGGCGATGCCGCACCTGTACCTGCGGCGGGCCATGGCGGGATCCACGGCCGTCGGCGCCGCGGCCTGGCACCGCGAGCAGGCCGCCCGATCCCTCGTCACCGAGGTCGTCGGCGGCTGACCACACGCCACGCGGCGGACCGTTGCACCGCCACGGGCATCCGGATACTGTTCAGTATTCGAAGTCCGTGGACGAGGAGGACGTCGTGACGTGGGACCTGCTGCTCACCGGTGGACTGGTGTTCGACGGGCACGGGGGCGAACCCGTTCGGGAGGATGTCGCCATCGCCGACGGCCGCGTGGTGGCCCGCGGGCTGGACCTGCCGGCCGACCAGGCCGAGCGCGTCGTGGACGTGACCGGCCGCTGGGTCCTGCCCGGGCTGCTGGACATCCACACCCACGTCGACCTCGAGGTCGAGCTCGACCCCGGCCTG
>CAZDIF010000105.1:0-7367 GCA_964505365.1 uncultured Actinomycetota bacterium | reverse complement strand
CGATGCATGCCGCGACCGTGGTGGTCGGCGACCAGCTCGGCCTGTACACGGCGCTGGCCGATGGCGGCCCCCAGACCGCCGACGAGCTGGCCGAGGCCACCGGCTGCCAGCCTCGGCTGGTGCGCGAGTGGCTGCACGCCCAGGTCGCCAGCGCCTACTGCGAGCACGACGCGGGTCGCTTCTGGCTCACCCCGGAGCAGGCCGCCTGCCTCGCCGACCCGACCAGCCCCACCTTCCTCGCGGGCGGGGCCCTTGCCACCAGTTCGACCCACAAGGACACCGATCGTGTCCGGCTGGCGTTCACCGGGGACGGGGGGATCGGCTGGGACGAGCACCACCACGAGCTGTTCATCGGCACCCGGCGGTTCTTCGAGCCCGTCTACCGCACCAACCTCGTGGACAACTGGATCCCGGCACTCGACGGCGTGGAGCAGAAACTGGCGGCCGGGGGGCGGGTCGCCGACATCGGCTGCGGCCACGGCGCGGCCCTGGTCCTGCTCGCCGAGGCCTACCCCGCCTCGACCTTCGCCGGCTTCGACTACCACGCGGGCTCCATCGAGGAGGCCCGCAAGGCGGCGGCGCAGGCCGGGGTCAGCGACCGGGTCACGTTCGAGGTCGCCGGTGCCGAGGACTTCGGCGGCCAGGACTACGACCTCGTCTGCGTGTTCAACGCCCTGCACGAGTGGGGCGACCCCGTCGCCGCCGCGGCCCACATCCGGGGGGCGCTCGCCCCCGAGGGGACCTTCATGTTCACCGAGCCGCTCACCGACGACGAACCGGTCGAGAGCGTCCGGGCCCGCACCTTCTACTCGGCGTCGACCTTCATCTGCACCCCGAGCGCCCTGTCGCAGGGGGGCGAGGCCCTCGGCGCCCAGGCCGGGGAGGCGAAGCTGCGCCGGGTGGTGGAGGAGGCGGGCTTCACGCGCTTCCGACGCGCGACCGAGACCCCGGCGTTCATGGTGCTCGAGGCCCGGCCATGACCGCCCGGACGCGCCCTGCCTCCCACCGGATCGGCGTCCGCGGCGCTTGTTACCCTCGGACGCACAGGGAAGGCGCGCGGTGGCAGACGTGCTCGCTCGTGCCCGCGAGGCGTACGCACGGTTCCAGTGGGACGAGGCCTACCGCCACTACCGCGAGGTGGCGGAGGCCGAGCCACTGGGGGCCGAGGACCTGGCGGCGCTCGCCGACGCCGCCTGGTGGCTCGGGCGCACCGACGAGTCCCTGAGCCTCTCCGAGGAGGTGTACCGCCACCACCTCCACGGCGAGAACGTCCCGCAGGCGGCCGGGCTCGCGATCGAGATCGGCTTCCTGTGGCTCCTGCGGGGCCAGCCGACGGTCGGGTCCGGGTGGGTCAGCCGCGCGAGGCGCATGCTGGCCGACGCCCCGGAGTGCGCGGCCCACGGCTACCTCCGCTACCTCGAGGTCGAGGAGGCGCTGGGGGCCGGTCGCTTCGACGAGGCGATCGAGCTCAGCCGCTGGATGCAGGGGCTCGCCGACCGCTGCGGCGACCCGACGCTGGGCGCGGTGGGGATGGTGCTGGAGGGTGGCGCCGAGGTGCGCCGGGGCAACGTCGAACCGGGCCTGGAGCTGATCGACGAGGCGATGCTGCCGGTGCGCGCCGGCGAGGTGCTGCCGAACTGGGCCGGCAACCTCTACTGCCACGTGATGGACCTGTGCTTCGAGCTCTCGGACATCCGACGGGCCCGGGCCTGGACCGAGGCCACTGAACGCTGGTGCGACCAGCACAGCAACGCAGCGATGTTCGTGGGGATCTGCCGCGTGCACCGTGCGCAGCTGCTCCACCTGGAGGGAGCGTGGGACGCGGCCCGGCAGCATGCGACACGGACGTGCCACGACCTGGCCGACATGAACGTCGGTGTCGTCGCCGAGGGCCACTACTGGATCGCCGAACTGCACCGGCTGCGGGGCGAGCACGACGCCGCGGAGGAGGAGTTCGCCCGCGCCCACGAGCTCGGCCGCGACCCCCAGCCCGGCCTGGCCCTGCTGCGCCTGGCCCAGGGCCGGGGCGAGGCCGCCGCCACGGCACTGCGCACCGCGCTGGCGGCTGCGGTCCGACCGCTGGACCGCGTGCCCTTCCTGGCGGCCGAGGTCGAGGTCGTCGCGGCCTGCGGCAGTGCCGACGATGCCGCTCGGGCCGCCGACGAGCTCGCCGGGATCGCCGACACGTTCAACACCCCCGGACTCGTCGCCAGCGCTCGACAGGCCGCCGGCATCGCCGCGCTGGCGGCCGGCGAGCCGACGCGTGCGCTGCCGCTCCTGCGCGACGCCGGGCGGCGGTGGCGGGAGCTCGACGCCCGCCACGACGCGGCCCGCATGCGCGCCCGGGTCGCCGAGGCGCTGGCCGCGGCCGGCGACACGGAGGCGGCGGCCCGCGAGGCGGAGGCGGCACGGGCCGTGTTCACCGAGCTCGGGGCCGCCCACGACGTGCGTGCCCTCGACCTCGCGCTCGGTCCGGCGGCCGCGTCCGGCGGGCGATCGGCCGCGGGCGTGGAGTTCCGGGTCCTGGGGCTGCTGGAGGTCGTCCGGGACGACGGGCCGGTGCACATCGGCAGCCGGATGCAGCGGTACCTGCTCACGCTGCTGCTCGTCCACGCGGGTGAGTGGGTGCCCGCCGACCGGGCCATCGACGTGCTCTGGGACGGCGAGCCGCCCCGGAGCGCCCCCGCCGGGCTGCAGACCTACGTGTCACGCCTGCGGCGCCAACTCGGCGACGGCGTCCCGATCGAGCAGGACGCCAACCGCTACCGGCTGGGCCTCGACGACCAGCAGGTGGACGCCTGGCGCTTCGAGCGGCTGGTGGCGGCGGCGCGCGACCACCTCACCGACGACCCGGCGCGGGCCGCCGACGAGCTGGCCCAGGCCCTCGCGCTCTGGCGGGGACCGGCCTACGCCGAGTTCGCCGACGAGGACTTCGTCCGGCCCGAGGCGGTGCGCCTCGACGAGCTGCGCCTGGCCGCCTCCGAGGACGCCTTCGCCGCGCGGCTGGCCGGCGACGATGCCGGCCTCGTTGCCGACCTCGAGGCCTTCGTCACCGCCCACCCCCTGCGTGAGCGGCCGCACGCCCAGCTCATGACCGCGCTGTCCCGAGCCGGCCGACCCGGCGAGGCACTCGAGGTCTTCCGCACCCTGCGCGACCGGCTGGCGGACGAGCTCGGCCTCGAGCCCTCGACGGCGTTGGTGCAGCTGCAGACCGACATCCTGCAGCAGTCGCCGGAGGTCTCGCCGACACGGCGCCGGTGAGCCCTTCGGGGCTTGGGGGACGGGTCCCGCGGGGCTGTGGGGCCTGCAAGCGCCCCGCAACCGAGGTGCAAGCCGGGTGGCCCACCCTGTCGTCGTCCAGTCGCACCACCGTGACACAGGAGGACGACGATGATGTTCCATCGCACGATGCACCCGACCACGGGCGTCCGCCGGATGTTGGCGACGGCCGCGGCCGCGGCCATGCTGCTGGCCCTGTCCACGGGACCGGCCGCCGCCGCGGGTCCGGACCCGGACCGGCTCGAACAGGCGGGATGGTTCTGCTTCGGGCACGAGGCCCCCGCGTTCCACTGCGTCCCGGACGGTGAGGCACTGCTCAGCGGGGCGCCCGCCAGCACGGTCCTGTCCTGGGACGGCGAGACCGGCGAGTTCTGGGGCACCGAGCTGCTGATCCACGAGGACCTCTACAACGGCCAGCCGTGCCCGCAGGACGAGGTCGACGGCGAGCCCGGTGAGTACATCCACGTGTCGGAGCTGGGCTCCCCGCTGCCGTACTACGTGTGCCACCACTTCGAGTCGCCCATCACCTGACTCGGACGCTCGCCCGTGCCTCCCCGTTGGTGCGGACATCGTCGCCATCAGTGCCGCAGATGTCCGCACCAACGGGCTGGTGGGCCAGGACACACACCCTCAGTTCGTGACGGTGATGGTGCGGTGGCCGTTGCCGGGAACGGTCGTGGTGACCCACACGTCCGTGACCTCGCCATCGCTTCGCGTGCGCACGATCCGGCCGCCCTCGGCCTCCAGCGCCTGCGGGCTGCCCGTCACGACCACCCGCAGCGTGGTGCGAAGGTCCGTGGCCAGTTCGCTGACGATCTCGACGACGGCGCGGTCGGAGCGCCCGTCGTTGCCCTCGATGGTGCGTGACGACAGGTGGTAGGAGGGGTAGGAGAACAGCCCGAACTGGGCATGGTCCGGGTTCCAGTTCTCGGGTCGTTCGGCGTGCTCGTCGAGGAACTCCCGCGTGGCCGGGTAGCCGAACCGGTTCGGGTCGTAGCCGCCCTGCGGTGACTCGGCGAGGTTGGCCAGGCGCCAGCCCCAGTAGCCGCCGAGGCCCCAGTCCTCGCCCTTCAGCCCGGACGCGGCGGTCGTCGTGGTGACGAACAGCGGGCCGTGCGCGGGTTGGCGCAGGATCCGTCCGAGCCGGTCCTGGCTCCAGGACCGATCGATCGTGTCGTCCCGCCGCAGGTAGCTGAGGACCCCCACGGGGTCGCCACGGTGCGGTCGTCCGCTGGTCTGCACGATGTCACCGCGGTGGTAGCGGGCGACCCGGTCCTCATGGGTGTGTCCGGCGAAGTGCACGCCCACGTCGTGGTCGGCCAGGAGGTCCCGCACCTCCAGCCGGTTGGCGCCGGGCCACGGGTGGCGAGCCTGGATCCAGGACGGGTCGTGGTGGGCGAGCGTGACGATCGCGCCCCGGCGGTTGGCTGCGCGGTAGGACGCCAGGTCGTCGTGGAGCCAGTCGAACTGTTGCTGGCGGATCTGGCCGCCGGACCTCGTGGGGAAGTCCGGGGGTGGGAACGGCATGCGTTCCTCCCAGTCGAACGTGTTCAGCGAGACGAGGTGCAGGTCGCGGCCGATGTCCACGCTGTAGTAGGCGGGCCCGAAGTAGGCCTGCCACATCTCCAGCCCATCCATCGCATGCACGTCCTCGCCGCTGTAGTCGTCGAAGGCGTACAGGTCGTGGTTGCCCGGCGAGAAGAAGCTGGGCACTTCGAGCCGGTCGAACAGCCGCCACGCATCCTCGTACTCGTAGGGGGCTGCCCGTGGGTGGACGCCGAACGTCAGGTCGCCCGCGACGAGGACGAAGTCGGGCCGGACGAGGTTGACCTCCTCGATCACCTGCTCCAGGGCGCCCCAGCGACCGTTGCCGTCGGTCACGCCGACCGTGCGTGTGGTCTTGTCGACCAGCGAGTCCGGATCGCCGGCAGCGGCATCTTCGACGCCTTCCTGAATCGGACGCGGGTCACCCACCGACGGGTCGGCGATCACGACCACCCGCGGATCGTCAGGATGCTCGTCGACGACGTCCACCGCGCGCCGTTGCACGTCCTGGCCCGACCCGTCCGTGGTTCGCCACGAGACGTGCACGTCGTACAGGCCAGCCAGCTCCGGGTCCCCCGGCAGTTCGAACCGCATCGCGGTCACGGTGCGATCGGGCCACAGCCCTGATGCCGCCTCCATGGCGATCTCGGCGGGACCGCCGAGGTCGACCGGCGTGCGGACCTGGCCGAAGCTCGGGACGAGCTGGGCCGACACGTCGGACACCTCGCCGACCTGGTCGGCGAGTTCGACGATCAACGGCTCCTCGACCGTGACGATGGACGGTGCAGCGCCCAGTGGACGGAGGATCGCCTCGACCTTCGGATCGACGTCCGGCGGCAGCGGCGCGGCCGGGGCGTCGACGCCCGAGGGCGGTGTCGGGACGGCACCGAGGAGGAGAACGATTGCCGGAAGCAGCGCGACGATGCCCCACCGGTGTCGTCGCCCAGCCTCCTCCTGCCGACCACGCATGCCACAGCTCCCTGACGGGTCTCACCCAGAGATTCGAGGTCGGACCCGCATTCTCCTGTCGGGTCGCCCCGGCTGTTCCTGTCAGGCTGCTGGCCGGCCGGTCGGGACGATCTCGTCGATGACGCCGTAGGCGAGCGCCTCGTCGGCCGACAGCCACAGGTCGCGGTCGATGTCGGCGCGGATCCGGTCGACCGGCTGGCCGGTGCGCTCGGCGAGGATCTCCTCCATCCGCTCGCGGGTGAGCAGGAACTGCTCGGCCTGCGTCTGCAGGTCGATGGCCGTCGCCCGGCGGATCCCGCCCCACGGCTGGTGCAGCATGATCCGGGCGTTCGGCGTCGCCGACCGGGTCCCGGTGCCGGTGGCCAGCAGGAACCCGCCGGCGGACGCGGCGATGCCGATGCAGCGCGCGTGGACGGTCGACCGCAGCGTCTGCACGACGTCGTGCAGGGCGAACATCCCGTACGTGTCGCCGCCGGGCGAGTCGATGATCATCGTGATGTCCTCGTCACCGTCGGCGTCGAGTGCCAGCAGGGACGCGGCCACGTCGTCGGCGACGTTCTCCTGGATCACGCCCTTGAGGAACACGATCCGCCGGCGGTACAGGCGCTCGTACGGCGCCATCCGCGCCCACAGCTCGCGAGGGTCGACCTGCTCCGGCACGTCCGGCTGCTGGTCGGGCCGGTCGGGGGAGGGCTCGTCCTCCAGCATTCCTCGAACCTGGCGGGTGCCGTCGTGGCGGGTCATGCGAACCTCCGGGAAGCGCAACGGTGCGGTTGCGCATGACACTACGGTGGGCCGAGCGGACGCGCAATTGATATGTTGCACATCTGACTCGGAGGGACGCAGGATGTCGGACAGCCCCAACGCCCCGTCGCCGGACCCGTCGACGGACGCCGACCGCCCGCGCGTGGAGTGCGAGCGCCACGTGCGAGCCGCACCCGACACGGTGTGGGAGGTGCTGGCCGACCGGGATCGTCGCGCCCACGTGCTCGGCGGCGACCTCGACGTCGACCTGGTGGAGGACGCCCGCGGGACGTGGTCCGGGCCGGGGGAGGAGCCCAGCCCCGCCCGTGTCCGCGAGGTCGACCACGCCCGGCGGCTGGTGTTCGACTGGGGCGACGGCGATGCCGCCTCCACGGTCGACATCCGCCTCGCGCCGACCAGTGCCGGCACCATGGTCCGGGTCGTCGAGACCCGTCGCGCCGCGGTCACCTCGCCGACCGCCTCGGCGCGTGCGGCGTTCTGCCTGGCGGCATGAGCGCATCCAGCGCGGATGCCGGGGCGGTGCTGGCGGCCCTGGCCGACCCGACGCGCCGGCGCATCGTCATGCGGCTGGCGGAGGGGGCACACGCCACGGCCACGCAGCTGGCCCGCGAGCTGCCGGTGACCCGGCAGGCGGTCGCGCGCCACCTCGCCACGCTGCGCCGCGCCCGCCTCGTCCGGGTCGACCGCGAGGGCCGCGAGGCCCGCTACACCCTCCAGCCCGACGCCCTGCAGGCCGCGCAGGCGTGGATCGACGAGGTCGGCGAGCGCTGGGACGCCCGCCTCGACCGCCTCACCACGATGGCCGAGGA
>CAZDIF010000104.1:1323-7383 GCA_964505365.1 uncultured Actinomycetota bacterium | reverse complement strand
GTGCGTCCCGGCGGGCGGCCCACACGGCCCACACCGCCGTGGCCAGCACCACGAACGTCAGCGTGCGGTTGCCGAACTCGATGAACTGGTGCCAGCCGGCCTCCGCCGACGGGGCCGGCACGACCGTCCGGCCCTCGCAGGCAGGCCAGTCCGGGCACCCGAGGCCGGATGCGGTGACCCGGACCACGCCGCCGGTCAGCACGATCCCCACGTTGGCCACGACGGCAGCCAGTGCCGCCGGACGCAGGCGGGGGAAGCGGGCGGGGGCGTCGGCCATGGGGCCGGCAGCGTAGTGCCGGTCCGAAGCGCCCCGGCAGCCGGCAGTTCGCCAGATTCCCGCGCATGCGCCGGTTTCTGACGAGGTGTGCCGGGGCAGCGGGGCCGGGTCGCGGGCGGGTGGGCTGGGGCCGTACGCTCGCGGGGCCAGCTCATGCGAGGTTCCTCGTGGCCGTCGAGGCCGACTCCCCCACCGCCGCCACGCCCGCGGCCACGTCCGACGACGTGGTCGTGCCCCGCCGCACCCACCGGGTCCGGTCGGCCGTCCTGCTGGTGTTCGCGGCCTGGAACGTGTGGGTCTGGACCACCCGGGCAGCCAACCTGGTCGAGACACGCCAGGACTGGTCGGCCGCGTTCGTCACGGTCCACCTGGTGCTGTTCGCCGGTGGGCTGGGTGGCGCCGTCGTGCTCGCCGTGGTCGGCACCCGGATGTGGCGGGAGTCCCGGGACCGGGCGCGCTGATGGGCGCCGACGCCCAGCCGGCCACCGACGGGGGCGAGGCAGCCGCGGTCGGGCCGATGCACGAGACCGGCCGGTGGGAGACCCCCGTCAGCGCCCGCCAGCGCATCCGCCGCTACGTGCTGGCGACCAAGCCCCGGATCATCGAGCTGCTGCTGGTCACGACCGTCCCGGCGATGGTCGTCGCCCACGGCGGCTGGCCGCCCACGCTGCTGGTGCTCGCCACCCTCGTCGGCGGGACCCTGTCCGCGGCGTCGGCCAACGCGATCAACAACGAGCTCGACCGCGACATCGACCGGATCATGGCCCGCACGTCGCAGCGCCCGACGGCCACGGGCGAGCTGCCCGAGGGCCATGCCATGCGGCTGGGGATCGTCCTGGGGATCGCCGGGTTCGCCTGGTTGGCCCTCCTGGTCAACCTGCTGGCCGCGGCCCTGGCGACCGCGGCGATCCTGCTCTACGTGTTCGTCTACACGCTGGGGCTCAAGCGGCGGTCACCGCAGGCGGTGGTGATCGGCGGCGTCGCCGGCTGCATGCCGGTGCTGACCGGCTGGGCGGCCGTGCCGGGCGCCAGCTTCTCCGACCCCCGGCCCTGGCTGCTGTTCGCGATCATGCTGTGGTGGCAGCCGCCACACTTCTGGGCGCTCGCCTTCAAGTACCGGGAGGACTACGAGCGGGCCGGCCTGCCGATGCTTCCGGTCACCCACGGCCACGCCGAGGCAGCACGGCAGATCCTGCTGTACAGCTGGCTGCTGCTGAGCATGGTGCTGCTCTACATCGCCGGGGCGCGGGCCGGGCTGTGGTTCACGGTGCCGGCGCTGGCGCTGACCGCCGGGTGGATCGGCTTCGCGGTCCACCTCCGGCGCCGGCAGACGGTGCAGGCGGCGATGCGCCTGTTCCACTACTCGACGAGCTACCTCGCGCTGGTGTTCGTCTTCGCGGCCGTCGACGCGCTGGTCTGAGCGGCGCTGGACCGGGGCGTCACCCACAGGGTGATGGTGGCCGTGAACACCTCGGTGCCGCCGGGGTCGACCACCGACACGGGTACGGGGACCTCGACGCCGTCGCCGACCTCGGGCAGGTCGACCACCGCGGTCGCCCGCATCGTCCCGCGGGCCTTCGCCAGGTAGGCGACCTCCATGCCCTTGGGGATCCACCGCAGGGTCGGCGGCACGGTGGCCTCGGCCGCGACGCCCATCGTGAGCTCGGCGAGGTTGCACAGCGCGATCGCGTGGACGGTGCCGAGGTGGTTGCGGACCCAGGGCAGGTGCCGCATCGTCGCGACGGCCCGTCCGGGGCGGACCTCCTCGATCGTGGCGGGGATGGTGCGGAAGTACGGCGCGACGAACCGGAACGCCTGGGAGAACAGCCGCCGGCCGCCCGGCAGCCGCTCCGCCGTGCGGTACCAGCGCAGCACCCGTGTCTCGGATCCAGCCATCGCGGTCCCTCGCCGGTCGGTGGGGCGCGACGATAGCCCCGGCGGCGATCGCGGAGTGCGCGGGGAGTGTGCGTCGCACCGCGATTTCGTTCCGCACGTCGCGCAACCGACGACGCCGCTCGTGCGTCTGTGATACGAGAGCGTGCCCCGTCCGGCACACGGACGAGACAAGGACCCCCGATGAACCTCCCCGTCCCGCGTCCCGCGAACCTGCGGTTCTCCCGACGCGTCGTCTGGGTCACCGTCACCATCACCGTCGCCGCCCTCCTCGCACTCGGCGGCGTCGGCATCACGACCGCGTCGTGGGCCGACACCATGCGCGACGAGGGGCGGCTGCTGCCCGGCACGACCATCGCGGGCGTGGACGTCGGCGGCGCCACGGTCGACGAGGCCGCCGAACGCGTCGAGGACGCCCTCGCGTCTCGGCTCGAGCAGCCCATCACGATCACGGCCGCCGACCGCACCTGGACAACCAGCCCCGTCGAACTGGGGGCCACGACCGACCTCGACGCCGTCCTCGAGGACGCGTTCGAGCGCACCGAGGAGGCCGGCCTGCCCGCGCTCGCATGGCTGCGCCTGGCCGGCTCCGGCTCGGACGTGCACGACGTCTCCGTCACCGTCGACGAATCCGCCGTCCAGGCCCTGGTCGACGCGATCGCGGACGCCGTGGACCGGCCGGCATCGTCGGCCGAGCTCGCCTGGGACGACGACGGCTTCGCGCTGACCGAGGCCGTGGTGGGGCGCAGCGTGCAGCAGCCCGACGCCGTGGCGGCACTGGTCGATGCCGTGACCGACGGATCCTCCACGGTCGCGCTCCCGGTGGTCGAGGAGCAGCCGCCGGTCGACACCGACCGTGCCCAGGCCGTCTCCGAGACGTTGACGCCCCGGGTCGACGCGGCGCTGGACCACCAGGTCACCGCCGTCTGGGGCGACGAGACCTGGTCCACGACCCCGCGCGAGCTGGGTGCCAGCCCCGATGTCGCGAGCCTGGTGCGACGGGGACTCGCGTCCGGCGCCGACGCCGTGGCGGACGCCGCCGTCGACGTGACCATCCCCCAGGACGCGCTCGACGGCTTCGTCGGCACGATGGCCGAGGCCGTCTACGTGCCGTCGCAGGACGCCGAGGCGAACTGGGACGGCAGCCGCCTGCACGTGACCGACCACCAGGTCGGCCGTGCGCTCGACCGGGACGACGCGACGGAGCGCCTGGGGGCTGCCCTCGGGGGCGCGACCGGTGAGGTGGAACTGTCCACCGTGTCGCTGCAGCCGACGCTGACCCGCTCGTCCTTCGACCGGTTCCTGCTGCTGGACCAGGGCGAGCGCCGCCTGCACCTGTTCGAGGGCGGCACCTCACGGCGCGAGTGGCCGGTCGCCGTCGGCACCAGTGGCACGCCCACACCGACCGGGACCTTCACCGTGGGGCTGAAGCGGTACGAACCCACCTGGGTGAACCCCTCCCCCGGCGGCTGGGGCAACGAGATGCCGGCGCGGATCGGTCCCGGTCCGGACAACCCGCTGGGCCTGCGCGCCCTCAACTGGTACCGGGGCGGCGCCGACACACTGATCCGCTTCCACGGGACGCCGAACGAGGACTCCATCGGGCAGGCCGCCTCCCACGGGTGCGTGCGGATGTTCAACGAGGACGTCATCGAGCTGTACGACCTCGTGCCGACCGGCATCCCGATCGTCTCGACCCACTGACCACCGGCGTGGGGCAGTGGCCCGGCTACGCCACCGACACGGTCCAGTGGTCCTCGTCGGCGTCGATGGCGAGGACCTCCGGTGCGGTGCTGGCGGCCTCGGGCGTGGCGGCGCCGGCGCGGAGCAGCGCCCGGGCGAGCGCACCCTTGCGCTGCTTGCCGATGGCGCCCGGCACCCGCTTCCCGTGGCGGTCGACGAAGGACACGGTGGTCCACCGGCGGCCACGGCGGGCCGAGGCGGGCACCGCCGCCGCGTACTCGGACGACAGCAGGTCCACGACGACCGCGTGTTCAGCCAGTACCTCGTCGAGGGCGGCCGCGACGTGCGGCCGCCAGAACGCGGCGAGCCTGCCGACCGGATCCGGCAGGGTGGCCAGCATCAGCAGCCGGTACGGCGGGATCAGGTCGCCGCCGCGCACCGGCCCGAACAGGGCCGAGGGCACCAGCACGTGGCGGTGCGCCCGCTGGCGTGCCGCCGCGGGCAGGGACGTGACGTCGAGGTGCTCGTACACCACGCCCGCGTAGCGCTCGATCGCCGGCATCGTCGGCGCGCGGTGCACGTCGGCGAGCATCCGTCGGGCGTCAGTGACCGCGGCCCGCCCACCGATGGCACCGGCCAGCTCGTCGGCACGCAGCTTCCGAGCGGCGGCGACCGCCTGTCGGCGGGCCCGACCGGCGTCGCCGTCGACCAACGGCGTGTCACGCCAGGTGACCGACGCGTCACCCCCGTCCCGGACACCCCGGGACGGTGGCAACAGGAGCAGCCAGTCGACCCGGGTCACTCCGCGGTGATGTCGACCACGCCCCACATCGACCCCGAGTGGATGGTGCACACGAAGTAGGCCTGCGGCGGGATCGCCTGCCCCTCCTCGCCCTCGGCCGGCTCAGGCGTCCAGCGGTAGGTCTGGGCCTGAGGGCCCATGAACGTGGGGGGCTCCGCAGGCGTGATGACCTCGTAGTTGTCCTGCAGCTGCGACAGGCTGATGGGGCCGTCGAGCGTCGACAGGTCCTGGTCGTCGACGTGGTAGATCATGAGGTTGTGGGTCGCCGTGGTGTCCCGGTTGTCGAACGCGTACATCACCTCGCCGGCCTCCTCGTAGGAGAACGCCCACTCGTTGGTGGTCGAGCTGCCGCACTCCTCCGGGAGGCAGAACCCGGCGGCGGTCTCGGCGGCCAGCACCGGCGCGCCCTCCTCGATCCCCTCGAAGACGAACTGCGGGGCGTGGGGCTCGACGTTGATGTTGCGTTCCTCGTCGGTCAGCCCGCCGACGACACCTGCGGCGGCCAGCGCGCCGATGGCCAGCGGGGCGACGCCGGCCAGCACCACCACGCTCCGGCTTCGGGCGTCGAGCCGGTCCTGTGACGCGGCGAGCGAGATCGCGACGAGGATGCCGGCGGCGCCGAGCATCGCGACCGCCACCGCGCCCTGGCGGTCGACGAACAGCAGGATCGAGGCCACGACGCCGACCACCAGGCCGATGACCAGCAGGATCGCCAGGGGCATCACGATCGGCAGGAACGCCCGGTTGCGGAACTCGGTCTTCATGAGCGGTGCACCTTCGAGGTTGTCGGTGGTCGGCAGCGGGTCAGGCGTGCGGGGCCGGTGTGGGGGCGCCCGGACGGCCCCCGCGGTCGGCCCGTTCCTGTTCCGCGGCCCAGCGGAAGTACTTCACGGCGATGACGATCCAGAGGTAGAAGCCCGCGCCGAGCTTCATGATCAGCCCCGCGATCTGCATGTCCTCGACGACCGTCAGCCCCCACGGCCGCGCCATGCCCGCGTAGGCGGGGTACAGGGAGGTCTCGCCGAAGACGAGGAACGCCGAGGGGATGGTCGGCAGCAGCGTCATCAGGAACAGGTAGAACATCTGCTGCAGCGGCTTCAGGGGCCGGATCGTGTCCGGCACGGGGCTGACGACGTTGCTCCACATCAGCACGCCCACGCCGATCAGGAGCAGGTGGTCGGCGGCGTGGAACACGTTCGAGTCGAGCTGCAGGGCGATGGCCTGCGGCGCGTGGCTGGCCAGCAGGACGAGGTTGAAGGCCAGCCCGGCAACGATCGGGCGAGTCAGGCGCTGCACGACCCGGCGCACCCGGTCGTTGCGCAGCAGCACCTCACCCATCCAGGAGGGAACGCCGAGCAGCAGCAGCGGGGGGATGACGAATGCCTGCAGCAGGTGCTGCAGCATG
>CAZDIF010000104.1:0-1223 GCA_964505365.1 uncultured Actinomycetota bacterium | reverse complement strand
GCCGAGCAGCAGCAGCGGGGGGATGACGAATGCCTGCAGCAGGTGCTGCAGCATGTGCACGCTGAACAGGTGCTCGGACAGGGCCTGCATCGGCCAGCCGTCGACGGCCCAGAACAGCACGACGGCGAGGGTGAAGCACGTGGCCTGCAGCGGCGTGACGGCGCGCTGGTCGGCCCGCGGCGCCATCAGGCGCCCGTGCCGACGGACCAGGCCGACGTAGGCGGCGACCAGCCCGAGGCACAGCACCGTCACGTCCAGGGGGAACCCCGCCTGGATCGTGACGCCGTCGAGCTGGAAGTCCACTGGCGAGTCCTCCTAGCCGCTGATGCGCGGGATCTCGGCCAGCGCGAGCAGCGTGAACATGTACAGGCCGCCGGCCAGCGCCAGTCCGGCGCCCATCAGGCGCGTGAACAGCCGCGAATCGAACTTCAGGTGCATGAAGAACCCGGCGACGAGCACGAACTTGATCGTCATCAGGATGACCAGCAGCGGCACGTGCATCGCCGCGAAGTCGATGAAGTACGTGGAGAACTCCAGCGCCGTCAGGACGAACAGGGCCGCGGCGATCTGCACGTACAGCCGCGGCGTCGGGTGCGCGCCGTGTCCGTGGTCGGTGGTGGCCTCTGCCATGAAGCGAACTCCTCGACGTGGGGGCCTAGCCGGCCGGGATGAGGTAGACGATGACGAAGATGAGGACCCAGATGATGTCGACGAAGTGCCAGTACAGCCCGATGATCTCGGTCTTCACGTCCTGGTCGGGCTTGACCTTGCCGCTGAGGGTCATCGCGTACAGCCCCAACAGCATGACGATTCCGAGCGTCACGTGCAGGCCGTGGAACCCGGTCAGCACGTAGAACGACGACGCGAACGGGCTCTCGTAGATGAGCAGGCCCTCGTTGACGAACTTGGTGAACTCGTAGACCTGCCCGGAGATGAACACCAGGCCCTGCAGGGCGGTGGCCAGGATCCACAGGCGCATCCGGCGCATGTCCCGCTGCACGTGGGCGTGGTGGGCCAGCACCATCGTCAGCGAGCTCATCAGCAGCACGAACGAGCTGATCGACGTGAACGGGATGTCGAACAGCTCGACGCCCGGCCCACTGCCGGTCTCGTTGATGTACAGCAGGTAGGCCGTGATGAAGGCGCCGAAGAACAGGAACTCGGAGCCCAGGAACACCCACATCGCCAGCTTGCGGTGGTCGAGACCGAGGGTGGTCTCCTCT
>CAZDIF010000103.1:4772-7433 GCA_964505365.1 uncultured Actinomycetota bacterium | reverse complement strand
CGGCCCTGGCACCGGACCCCGTCGGCGTCCTGGCGGACCACCGGGCCTTCTTCCGCAGCGGCCGCAGCGGGACGGGCGCGGAGCTGCTCGACCCCGGCGGCCTCGCGGCATACGAGGCCCGTGCCGCCGAACTCGCCCCGCCCGACCTGCTGGCGTGGCTGCACCGCTGAGGTGGTCGGTTCCTCATCCCTCCAGCGGGACGTCGAGGGCGCCGTGGAAGAGGTGGTCGGGATCGTGGCGCCGCTTGATGGCGACCAGCCGGTCCCATGTGGCCCCCGGCCAGGCGCCCCGGGCCGCCTCGTGGTCGCCGTTGGTGCCCACGAAGTTGACGTACCGGGCGGGGTCGCCGCCCGCCAGGCGGTCGACCAGCGCCTCCACCCAGTTGCGGTGCGTGTCCACCTCGAACGGATCCTCGTACATCGCGGCGACGTTGAGCATGATCCGGCGCTGCCGGTGCGCGTACGCGGTGGCGTCGGCGGGCACGCGCGCGACCGCACCGCCGAGCACGCGGAGCTGGACGACGGCGGTCAGGGAGGTCGCCGACCGCAGTCCGTCGAGGGCCGTGCGCGCCAGGTCGAGGTCGACCGCGTCCACGAAACGGGTGTCGCCGACCACGCGGAACGCGAGGGCCTCCTCGTCCTCCGGGAACAGTGCCGCGTAGGTGGTCTCCTCCAGCATGTCGGCAAGCGGGGTGGCCAGCTCGCGGAACGGGGCCACGGCGCGGTCGGCGGCCTCGCCCGTCCCGGCGTGCACGACCAGCGCGATGATCGCCGGGCGACCGTGCACCTCCTCCGGCAGGAACGGCAGGGGCGGCGCCTGCAGTGTCACGTTGGCGATCGTGGACACCTCCTCGGGCGCCGCCTCGGCCGCCGCGACGAACCCCGCCACGACCTCGGCGGTGGCCGGCAGCACCAGCAGGCCACCCAGCACGTCGGACACCTCGTGGAGGCGGAAGCGGAAGCGCGTGACGACACCGACGTTCCCCGCGCCACCCCGGACGGCCCAGAACAGGTCCGGGTCGGTGTGCTCGTCGACGACCCGGACGCGGCCGTCGGCGGTGACGACCTCGGCGGCCAGCAGGCTGTCGATCGTCAGCCCGTGGCGTCGAGCCAGCAGGCCCACGCCACCACCGAGGGTGATGCCGCCGATGCCGACCGTGCCGCTGTCGCCGAACCCGGTGGCGAGGCCGTGCTCGGCCGCCCGACGGGTGTACGCACCGGCGGTGAGGCCGGCGCCAGCCCAGGCGGTGCGGTCCGCCGGGTCGATGGTGAGGTCGTCCAGCGACGACAGGTCCAGCACGATCGCGTCGTCGGCGACGGCGGTTCCGAGCAGCCCGTGGCCGCCGCTGCGCACGGTCAACGGCACCCCCTCTGTTGCTGCGAACCGCACGGTCGCCGCGACGTCGGCGGCGTCGGCGGGACGGACCACGACGGCCGGTCGGCGGTCGAGGCCCGCGTAGTACAGGGCGCGTCCGGCGTCGTAGCCATCGTCGCCGGGGGCGAGCACCGGCCCGGTGACGCGTGCCTGCAGATCGGTGGCCGCGGCACGTGGCGACGGCGACGGGTGGAGGGTCATGGGCAGCCTTGTCTCGACCGCCGAGACCCTATGAGTTGAAGTGAACTTCAGGTCAAGGGTGGTGTGCGGCGGCCGCCCACTCGTGCGCCGCCGCGTCAGAGGGTCAGGCCGAAGACCTGCACCAGGCCCACGAGGATGAGGTAGATCGCGACGACGTAGTTGAGGATCCGCGGCATCACGAGGATGAGGATCCCCGCGATCAGCGCCAGGATCCCGGGCAGCGCGAGGTTGACGTCGACCTGGGTCGACTGGGCCAGGAAGTGGGCGGTCTGCACGAACTCGATCATGGCGGCGGCTCCTGTCCGGCTGTCGTGGTCCGAGCCTGCCCGAACGGGCCCGCCCCCGGGCTGTGCGTCTGGCCAGTGCACGACGGCACCCGGCCGATGGTCAGCGCACCACCCGGATCGACACCCGCGGGGTCCCCACCGCACCCATCAGGCGCAGCCACAGCGCCAGGTACATCTCGGTGCCACGAGCCGTGGAGAGCGGCCCGAGGTCGAGCACGTCGGTCCAGCCGAACTCCTGCAGCAGGCCGGTGACCAGGGAACGGGCCTCATCCTCGTCACCGGACACGAACACCGTGTGATCGCCGTCGGCGAGCCCGCCCGGGTCGACCATGACGGCCGCGTTGACGGTGTTGAGGGACTTGACCACGCGCGCGTCCGGGAACCGCCGCTGGACCTGCTCGGCCAGCGAATCGGTGTTGCACACGCTGAGCGTGGGCGGGAAGCCGGCGGAGAAGTCCAGGGGGTTGGACACGTCCAGCAGGACCCGGCCGGCGAGGTGATCCTCGCCCGCGGCCTCCAGCGCCGCCAGCACCCCGTCACCGTGCAGCGCCGCGACGACCAGGTCGACTTCCGCGGTCGCCCCCCGGAAGGTCTCCAGGCGCACGCCCGGATGGTGCGCCAGCCACGCGGACGGGGTCTCGGTGTCGGTGTCCGGGGCCTCCCGGGCCCGTGTCGCCTCCACGTCCCGCGTGCCCATCGTGACGGTGTGCCCCAACTCGTCGAGGCGGCCGGCCAGCGCCCGCCCCACCATCCCGGTGCCGAGTACCGCGACGTCCATGTCCGCTCCTGTCGTCGTCCC
>CAZDIF010000103.1:1773-4672 GCA_964505365.1 uncultured Actinomycetota bacterium | reverse complement strand
AGAAGGTGGCGCTGCTGCGCGACGCCACCGCCCTGGTCAACCCCATCCGGTGGCCCGAGCCGTTCGGCCTGGTCATGATCGAGGCGCTGGCCTGCGGCACGCCGGTGTGCGGCTTCCTCGAGGGCTCGGCCCCCGAGATCGTCGACCACGGCGTCACGGGCTTCCTGTGCGACGACGTCGACGACATGGTCGAACGACTCGACGAGGTGGGCGGGCTCGACCGCGCCACCTGCCGCCGCGTCGCCGAGGAACGCTTCTCCACGGCCCGGATGGTGGCCGACCACGTGGACCTGTACCAGCAGGTCCTGGACGCACGGCGCCCGTCGTGACCGAGGCGTCCCCCTTCGCGGGTACCTCCCGCATCTCGTCCCTGGCGAACACCGACGGATTCGTCACGCTCGTCGAGGGGCAGACCTTCGCGCTGTCCGGCCGCACCGGCGACATGACCGACGACCTGCCGCACGGCCTGTTCGTCCTCGACAGCCGCGTGCTGTCGACCTGGCGGCTGCGGGTGAACGGCCACCCGCTCGAACCGCTGGTGGTCGACGTCCCCGACCCCTTCGCGGCCACGTTCGTCGCCCGGGCGAACCCGCCGCCCGGGCAGGCCGACGCCGACCTCGTCGTGACCCGCCGGCGCCACGTCGGCGACGGCATGCGCGAGACCATCACGGTGACCAACCACGGCCTCGCCGCCGCCACCGTCGAGGTGGAGCTGACCTGCGACGTCGACTTCGCGGACCTGTTTGCGGTCAAGGAACACCGCGTGGTCCAGCACGGCCCACGCCCGCACGACCGTCGGCCCGACGGGTTCACCTTCCACCGCGCGTCGGCGTCCAGCGACCGGCGCGTCCACGTGGCGCTGACCCCGCCGGCCGAGGTGGCCCCGTGGTCGGCACGCTGGACCCTCGAGCTCGGGCCCCGCGACCGGTGGGAGGGATGCATCGAGGTCCGCATCGACCTCGGCGACACGGCGATCGAGCCCCGCTTCCGCTGCGGCGGCGACGACGACGCGGCCGCACCCCGGCAGCGGCTCGACGAGTGGCGGGCCCGCTACCCCCAGGTGGCCACCGACCACGACGGGCTGGCGCGGGTGCTGGCCCGGTCCCGCGCCGACCTCGGGGCGCTGCGCATCTTCGACCCCGAGCACCCCGACCTGCCGATCCTGGCCGCGGGTGCACCGTGGTTCATGACGGTGTTCGGCCGCGATTCGCTGCTGACCGCGTGGATGACGCTGATGGCGGACCCGTCGCTGGCGCACGGCGTGCTGGAGACGCTGGCACGGTTCCAGGGCACCGACGTCGTGCCGGGCACCGAGGAGGAACCCGGACGGATCCTGCACGAGATGCGGTTCGCCGGATCGGGCAGCCTGGCCCTGGGCGGGGGGGAGGTCTACTACGGGACCGCCGACGCCACCCCGCTGTTCGTGATGCTGCTCGGCGAACTGCTGCGCTGGGACCCGACCGACGAGATCATCGACCGGCTGCTGCCCCACGCCGACCGGGCGCTCGACTGGATCACCGACTTCGGCGACCGGGACGGCGACGGGTACGTCGAGTACCAGCGGGCGACCCCCGACGGGCTCGCCAACCAGGGCTGGAAGGACTCGTGGGACGCGATCCGGTTCGCCGATGGCCGCCTCGCCGAGGGCCCGATTGCGCTGTGCGAGGTGCAGGGCTACGTCCACGCCGCCTACGTCGCCCGCGCGAACATCGCCCGCCGGGCCGGCGACACGGACACGGCCGAGCGCTGGACCGCCCGGGCCCGCGAGCTGCGCCGCCGCTTCGACGAGGACTTCTGGCTGGAGGATCGTGGCACCTACGCGCTCGCGCTGGACGGCGACAAGCGGCCGGTCGACGCGGTCACCTCCAACCCCGGCCACTGCCTGTGGAGCGGCATCGCGCTGGAGGAGCGAGCCCCGGCGGTCGCCGACCGGCTGCTGGGCCCGGAGCTGTTCAGCGGCTTCGGCGTCCGCACGCTGGCGACCAGCATGGCCGCCTTCAACCCCGTCAGCTACCACAACGGGTCGGTGTGGCCCCACGACAACGCGCTGTGCGCGGCCGGGCTGGCCCGCTACGGCCTCCAGGAGCACGCCCAGCGGATCATCATGGCGCAGCTCGACGTCGCCGCCGCGGGTGGGTGGTCGCTGCCGGAGCTGTTCGCCGGGTTCGACCGCAGCGAGCTGGGGGTGCCGGCCGCCTACCCGACCTCCTGCTCACCGCAGGCCTGGGCCGCCGCATCACCACTGCTGTGGCTGCGGACCCTCCTGCGGCTGGACCCGTGGGCGGTCCACGACCAGGTGTGGCTCGCCCCTGCCCTGCCACCCGGCATGCGGCGGCTGCAGGTGGACGGCATCCGGGTCGCCGGCCGATCCCTGACGGTGACGGTCGAGGACGACACGGTCGAGGTCACCGGCGCGGGGGACCTGCAGGTCGTCGAACGCCCACGCCCGCCGATGACCACCGACCTCGAGCCGGCCTGACCCCTACCCGGCCCCCGTCGACCGAGATGGCACGTCGAGGAGCAGCTCGAGGTAGTGGCGCAGGTGAGCGAGCTGGGCGCGGACGTGATCGGGGTCGCCGGTCGCGCGGGCGAGGATGAACGCCCCCTCGAAGACGGTGAACACCTGGTCCGCGAGGGACGGGAGGTCCACGCCGTCGGGGACGCGACCCGCCGCGGCGGCCTGCTCCAGCTTGTCCAGGATGCGCCGACGCCACAGCTCGACCGACTCGACGACCAGCTGGCGGATGTCGCCGGTCTCGGGCACCTGCTCGTACACGAACGACACGAACAGGCACCCTGGCTGGTCCAGCACGTGCTCGCCGGCGGCGTCCTCGAAGGAACGGACGAACGCGACCACCTGGCCGGCCGGGTCGTCGACGGCCGCCTCGGCGAGGGCGAG
>CAZDIF010000103.1:0-1673 GCA_964505365.1 uncultured Actinomycetota bacterium | reverse complement strand
CGAACGCGACCACCTGGCCGGCCGGGTCGTCGACGGCCGCCTCGGCGAGGGCGAGGTGCTCCTCGAGGGTGGTGGCGTCCCCGCGTGCGTAGCGCTCCACCAACGCGTACCCGAGCGCGGCCTTGCTCGGGAAGTGGTGGAAGAACGCGCCCTTGGATGCCCCCACCTCGGCGAGGACGTCGGCGACGGAGGTGGCGCTGAAGCCGCGCGCGAGGACAGACCAACCGGTCGGTCGTAGAGTCGCCGTTCCTGACAGACCAACCGGTCGGTCCTGCACGGAACGGAACCACCATGGAGACCCAGACCACCGAAGAGCCCGCCGCGGACAGATCGCCCACGTCGACATCCGACCGGCCGGGGATCTGGCGAAGGCACGTGCACCCGCGGCTGCTCGATGTCGTCATGGACACCGAGGAGACCCGTCGGATCCGCGCTCGGGTGTGCGCACCGCTGTCCGGTGACGTACTCGAGATCGGCTTCGGCACGGGGCACAACCTGCCCTTCCTCCCCGACGCCACGACGAGCATCCACGCGGTCGACCCCCTGCCCCGAGGCCTCGAGCTCGCGGCCGACCGGATCGCGGACACCCATGCGGAGGTGCGGATGGTCGGCAGCGACGCCCAGCGGCTGGCCCTGCCCGACGCGTCCGTCGACACCGCGCTGTGCACCTGGTCGTTGTGCAGCATCGAGGACCCGGTCCTCGCCATCTCCGAGATCGCGCGTGTCCTGCGGCCGGGCGGCGTCCTGCACTTCGTCGAGCACGGGCGGTCACCCGAACCTCGGGTCGACCGGTGGCAGCGCCGGCTGGACCCGCTCTGGTCGCGGCTGGCGGGCGGGTGCCACCTCGACCGCGACCTGCCACCGATGCTGGAGCGTGGCGGCCTGCAGATCGACGCCCTCACCACCTACTACACGGAGTCGGAGCCGCGGATCCTCGGCTGGACCTTCGAGGGCCGTGCGATCCGACCGTGAGGAGTCGGTGTGCCGACAGCCGGCATCCCTACACTTCCGCCGCCCGACCGAGGACACCGGCGTGGACATCGAGCTCGATCGCGAATCGCTGCGGGCCCGGATCCGCGAGGTGCCGGACTTCCCGACGCCGGGGGTGTCCTTCAAGGACGTGACGCCGCTGCTGCTGGACCATGTCGCGTTCTCCACGGTCGTCGACGCGATGGTGATGCGGTTCGGCCGCGGGACCGTGGACAAGGTCGTGGGCATCGAGGCACGCGGCTTCATCTTCGCGGCGCCCGTGGCCTACCACTTCGGCGCCGGGTTCGTGCCAGCCCGCAAGGCCGGCAAGCTGCCGGCCGCGTCCGCCTCGGCGACCTACGACCTCGAGTACGGGAGCGAGACGCTGGAGATCCACGCCGACGCGATCGCCCCCGGCGACCGGGTCCTGATCGTCGACGACGTGCTGGCGACCGGCGGCACCGCGGCGGCCACGGCCGGCCTCGTCGAGGAGCTCGGCGGCGACGTGATCGGCCTGGGGTTCCTCATCGAGCTCGGCTTCCTCGATGGCATCAAGAAGCTGGCGGGCCGAGAGGTCGCGTCCCTGTTGACCTACTGACGACTGAGCCGAGTCCGGGGAGCTTGCTCGCCGAAGCGAGGCGATGGAGTCAGGCGACGCAGGAGCTCTTGAGGTCGGGGGCGTCGGCGGTCAGGCCCATCACGAC
>CAZDIF010000102.1:0-7471 GCA_964505365.1 uncultured Actinomycetota bacterium | reverse complement strand
GCACCGAGCGACCCGCCCCTCGTGGCGAGACGACAAGGACAGCTGCCGTGGACCTGCTGCAGACCTGGCTCATCGTGGGCGTTCCCGGCCTGATCATCACCGCCGGCCTGTTCACCGGCCGGTCGCAGGTCCGTGCGTGGATCGGCTACGCCGTCCTGCTCGCGCTGGTCGTCACCTTCCTCCTGGTCCCCGGCGACGCGATCTCGGCCGCAGCCGTCGGCCTCATCGCGTTCCTGCTCGTGGCCACCGGCCGCGGCATGCAGGCCGACCGCCGGCCCGAGCACCACGAGACCCGCCGCCGCTACACCGTCGCCCGGCACGAGTGACCGGCCGCTGACCGCGGAAACCCCGCGGCAGCCGGACTGCTTCAGACCTGGCCAGAGCCGGCTCCCACGACCCGTGGCACGACGACGGCCGCCAGCACCGCACCCGCGACGGTGACGATGCCCGGCAGGGCGAGCAGCGTCACGAGCACGGCCAGCACGACGGTCACGCACAGCCACAGCGCGAGACCGCCGACGAACCGGCCGGAGTAGCGCTCCTGGCGCTGAGTCCACGCCGCCATGTGGAGCTTGGCATCCGCCTCACGGCGCGTGCTGACCCACCAGCCGTTCTCCATGTGTTCCCCGTTCGCGAGGGGGGAAAGCGTACGCGCTCGGGGACCCCGTGTCAGGGGTCGGCCCGTCTGCCAGCGTCGGACCGCGCCCGGTACCGTCCCGCGCATGGTCAGGACCTATTCCATCCGCACCTTCGGGTGCCAGATGAACGTGCACGACTCCGAGCGCGCCGCCGGCGTGCTCGAGTCCGTCGGCTACCGGCCCGCACCCGAGGGCGAGCCGGCCGACCTCGTGCTGCTCAACACCTGCGCCGTGCGCGAGAACGCCGACAACCGGCTCTACGGCACCCTCGGCCACCTCAAGCGGGACAAGCAGGAGCACGGCACCACCATCGTCGTCGGCGGCTGTCTCGCCCAGAAGGACGGCACCACCGTCGCCGAGAAGGCCCCGTGGGTCGACCTCGTCTACGGCACCCACAACATCGCCGACCTGCCGGACCTGCTCGCCCGCGCCGACTCCGAGTCCGTCCCCGTCGTCGAGCTCGTCGAGCAGCTCGAGACCTTCCCGTCGGCCCTGCCCGCCAAGCGCGAGGTCCGCCACCACGCCTGGACGTCGATTTCCGTCGGCTGCGACAACCAGTGCACCTTCTGCATCGTCCCGTCCCTGCGGGGCCCCGAGCGGTCCCGCCGACTGGGCGACGTCGTCGCCGAGGTGCAGGGCCTCGTCGCCGACGGGGTCGTCGAGGTGACCCTGCTCGGCCAGAACGTCAACAGCTACGGCCGGGACCTGCCCACGAAGGCCGGCGCCCGTCGCGGCCCCAGCCGGTTCGCCGAGCTGCTGCGCGCCGTCGGTGAGGTCGACGGGATCGAGCGGATCCGCTTCACCTCGCCGCACCCGCACGACTTCACCGAGGACGTCCTCGAGACCATGGCCGAGGTCCCCACGGTCTGCCAGCACCTGCACCTGCCGCTGCAGTCCGGCTCGGACCGGGTGCTGAGGGCCATGCGGCGCTCCTACCGCAGTCGCCGCTTCCTCGACCTGGTCGACCGCACCCGCGAGCTCATGCCCGACGCGGCCCTGACCACCGACATCATCGTCGGGTTTCCCGGCGAGACCGACGAGGACTTCGAACAGACCCTCGAGGTCGTCGCGGCCAGCCAGTTCGACCAGGCCTTCACGTTCCAGTACTCGCCCCGGCCCGGCACCCCGGCCGCCGAGATGGTCGACCAGTTCGTCGCCCCCGACGTGGTGGCCGAGCGCTACCAGCGTCTCGAGGCGCTGACCCGCGAGCACTCGCGACAGGCCCACCAGCGGCTGGTCGGCCGGCCGCACGAACTGCTCGTCGAGTCCGCCTCGAAGACCGACCCGACGCGCTGGTCGGCCCGCACCGAGGGCAACCACCTCGTCCACCTGCCCGCCGCCGGCGACCCCGGCGAGTACGCGCCGGGCGACCTCGTCACCGCCGTCGTCACCGAGGCAGCCGCGAACTACGCGTACGCCGACCGGCCCACGTCCGTGCGCCACACCCGCGCGGGGCGCGAGACCGCCGCCGCCATCCGCGCCGGCGCCGACCTGGCCGACGCCACACGTCCCGGCGGCATCACCGAACCCGTCGGCCTGCCGACCGTGTCCGCCACCCGCCAGTCGCTGCCGGTCGTCCCGTCTCCGTGACCGCCGGCCCGGTCCGGGCGATCGTCGGGCCGACCGGCTCCGGCAAGTCGGCCCGGGCGATGGCGAATGCCCGCGACGCCGAGCCGCCCGTGGAGATCGTGGCCGTCGACGCGTTCACGATCTACCGCGGCATGGACGTCGGCACCGCCAAGCCGTCGCCGGCCGACCGGGCCGCCGTGCCGCACCACATGGTCGACGTCCTCGACCCCGACGAGGACGTGACGGTCGCGTGGTTCCAGCACCACGCCCGCGCCGCGATCGCGGACATCCACGACCGTGGCCGAACCGCCCTGCTCGTCGGCGGCTCCGGCCTGTACTTCCGTGCCGTCGTCGACGACCTGCGCTTCCCCCCGACGGACCCGGACGTCCGTGCCCGCATCGAGCAGGCGTGGGCGGACGACCCGCCGGCCGGGCACGCCCACCTCGCCGACCTCGACCCCGACGCGGCGGCGAAGATCGAGCCGGACAACCTCCGCCGCACCGTGCGGGCGCTGGAGGTGATCGAGCTGACGGGGGAGCGGTTCTCCGACTTCGCCCGGGCGTGGGACGACCACGTCTCGATCTACCCGGACCTCGAGGTGGCCTACGTCGAACCGCCGACCGAGGAGCTGCGGGACCGCATCACGGCACGGGCACGCGCGATGGTCGACGGCGGGCTGGTCGAGGAGGCCGCGGCCCTGCGCCGCGCCCATCCCGACGGCCTGTCCACGACCGCGCGGCAGGCGATCGGCTACGGCGAGGCGTTCGCCGTGCTCGACGGCGTGGAGCCGGTGGACGGGCTGGCCGACCGGATCGCCCGGCGCACGTGGCGCTACGCCCGGCGCCAGCGCGCCTGGTTCCGGCGGGACCCGCGGTGCGTGGATCCCGCCGGGACCTCAGGGGCGGGTCACCAGTAGTGCGGTCGGCCGCCGACCGCGCGGCCCATCGCGCCCAGGATCCACAGGATCACGCCGATCACGGCGAGGATGGCTCCCAGGGTGTAGAGGATTCCGACGTCCAGCACGAGCCCCAGGATGATCAGGATCACACCGAGGACGATCATGGCTTGGCTCCTTCCGAGGATGTGACGCGTGTGTGTCGTGTCACAACTTGACCGTACGGGATCGCGTGCATCCCGGCGGGGGCAGTTCCATCGTCCGCACTGCCACCCGTCCGAACGGCCCCTATCGCACGAGCTGCCAGGCTGCTGCGACGACGGCGACCACGACGACCAGGGCCCGCAGTGCCCGGGACGGCAGGCGACGCCCGTACCGGCCCCCGAGGCCCCCGCCCACGATTGCCCCGGCCGCGACCACGGCAGCCACGGCCCAGTCCACGTCGGCCACCAGCACGAACAGGACCGCCGACACGAGGTTCGCCAGCCCGGCCAGCACGTTCTTGATCCCGTTGAGGTCGTTCATCGGGCCACCGAGGGCGACCCCCAGCAGCCCCAGCAGGATCACGCCCTGGGCCGCCCCGAAGTAGCCGCCGTAGACGCCGGCCGCCGCGACGCCGAGGACCAACAGGGGACTGCCGTCCGTGCGGGCGACCGTGCCGTTCACCGCACGCCGGGCCGCCACCCACGCCGCGACGCGCGGCTGCACGGCGGCCAGCGCCCCGGCGCCGAGCAGCAGCACCGGCACGATCAGTTCGAACGAGCGGGCCGGCAGCACCAGCAGCAACGCCCCACCCGTGACCCCGCCGACGGTGGATGCCCCCACCAGCCGGCCGAGCACCCGCCCACGACCAGCCAGCGTGTGCCGGAACCCGTAGGTCGCCGCCGCCGAGCCGGGCACCAACCCGACCGTGTTCGACACGTTGGCGATGACCGGCGGGACCCCCAGTGCCAGCAGCGTCGGGAAGGTGATCAGCGTCCCGGCCCCGACGACGGCGTTGAGCGCCCCCGCCGCGACCGCGGCGAGGAACAGCAGCCCGCCGTCGAGCAGGGGCACGTTCGTCGTCAGTCGAACTCGGGCGTGTCGATGAACGGGATCATCCCCCGCACCTCGCGGCCCACCCGCTCGATCTGCATGTCACGTCCCTCGGCGCGGTTGCTCGCGAACGTCTGGGCCCCGCCCTCGAACTCGTCGGCCAGCTTCTTCGCGAACGTGCCGTCCTGGATCTCGGCGAGGATCTCGCGCATGGCGGCCCGCGACTGGTCGTTGATGACGCGCGGCCCGGACACGTAGTCGCCGAACTCGGCGGTGTCGGACACCGAGTAGCGCATCCACGAGATGCCGCCCTCGTAGATCATGTCGACGATCAGCTTGACCTCGTGGAGGGTCTCGAAGTACGCGGCCTCGGGCTGGTAGCCCGCCTCGACCAGCGTCTCGAACCCCGCCTGCACGAGGTGGCTGACGCCGCCGCACAGGACGGCCTGCTCGCCGAACAGGTCGGTCTCGGTCTCCTCCTCGAACGTGGTCTTCAGCACGCCGGCGCGGGTCAGCCCGAGCGCGGCGGCGTAGGACACGCCGAGGTCGAGCGCCTGGCCGGTCGCGTCCTGGTGCACGGCCACCAGCCCCGGCACGCCCTGGCCCTGCTCGTAGGTCCGGCGGGCGATGTGGCCCGGCGACTTCGGGGCGACGAGGAAGACGTCGACGCCCTCGGGCGGGGTGATCCACCCGTAGTGGACGTTGAAGCCGTGCCCGAAGACGAGCGCCTGGCCGTCCTCGAGGGTCTCGGCCAGGCCGTTCTCCCACATCTGCTTCTGGGCGGTGTCGGGGGCCAGCACCACGACCACGTCCGCCTCGGCGGCGGCGGCGTTGGTGTCGAGCACGCGGAGCCCCGCCTCCTCGGCGGCGGCGCGGGACTTCGAGCCTTCGCGCAGGCCGACGCGCACGTCGACACCCGAGTCGCGCAGGTTCAGGGCGTGGGCGTGCCCCTGGCTGCCGTACCCGAGGACCGCGACCGTGCGGCCCTGGACGATCGACAGGTCGGCGTCCTTGTCGTAGAAGATGGTGGCCATGGCGAGCTCCTGCAGGGGAGAGGGAGGAGGTGCGCGGCACGCGTGCGCGGCCGGTCGGGGGCAAGCCTACGAGCACGGCTGCCGGCGGCCACAGTCGGCCTCGCGACCGGGCCCGGCCGCGTCAGCCCCGCATCGCGAGCACGAGCAGCGCCAGTTGCACGTCGAGGCGGATCCGCGCGTCCGTCATGAACGGGCCGACCATGCCCTCGAGCTTGTCGACCCGGTAGCGCAGCGTGTTGTAGTGGAAGTGCAGCTGCCTCGCGGCCTCGGCCACGTTGCCGCCGGTGTCGAGCAGCACGCCGAGCGTCTGGCGCAGGTCGGCGGCGGTGTCGGTGTCCGCAGCCAGGTCGCCGAGCACCTCTTCGGCGAAGGAGCGCAGCTCGTCGTGGTCCTCGACCAGCGACAGCACCCGGTAGGCGCCGAGGTCGTCGAAGTGGGCCAGCGCGCCGGGCCCCTGCACGCGACGGCCGATGGCCAGCGCCCGGGACGCCTGGTCGTACGCGTCCGCGACGGCGGTGACGTCGTCGACCGGACGGGACAGCCCGGCGGACACCGAATCGCCCACCACCCGGCGGGCCTGCTCGAGCAGGCGGCGAGTGAACGCCCGGGCCTCGGCGCGCCCGTCCGGCCCGTCGAACGCGGCCGTCACGACGACGACCTCGTGGCTGAAGCGGGCAACCGCGGCGGCCGGGTCACGGCCGACGATGGCCGGTCGCAGCAGGCCGACCAGCGGCGCGCGACGGGTCAGCTCGTCCGGGACGACCGGGTCGGCGGGCCGGTCGATGCGCACGACCAGGACGATCAGCCGGCGGTCGAGGTCCCACCCGAACCCGCGGGCCCGCCGGAGCACGTCCTCGCGATCGTCCACGCCGCGCAGCACGTCGTGCATGAGGTCGGAGCGGTACTTGTCCTCGACCGCCTGGACCTCCAGGCGCTTGGTCAGCTCGAGGGCGGCGACGGTCGCGGCGTTCTCCAGCGCGACGAGGTCCGGGTGGTCGCCGTCGCCGCCGAACCCCACCACGTGGCCGTGCTGGCGGGCGCCAGCCAGGATCGCCACCGCGGTCGCGTCGACGGGCCGGTCCGCGACGCGGACGCTGCCGTCGTCCTCGACCCGCAGGTCCGGCAGGTCGGGTGGCATGCCGTCGAGCTCGTCGGTGCGCGCGGCCGCGAGGACCCGTCCGTCCGGGTCGACGATGGCGGCGGGCCCGTCCAGCAGGTCCGCGAGGTCGCGCACGATCTCGGGCAGGCCGTGGCCGCGCAGGACCAGCTGGAGGAACGCCCGGTGGATGCGCTCGGAGCGTGCCAGCCGCTCGGTCTGGCGGTTGAGCAGCGTCGTCAGGACCTCGTTGAAGATGTCGTCGAAGCTGACCTCGTCGGGCAGCCGCACCAGCGGGAACCCGCGTGCCTCGGCGACCTCGAGCATGGCCGCGGGGACCTCGTCGAGGTAGCGGCCGAGCTTGATCCCGAGCCCGGACAGCCCCTGGTCGTCCAGTTCCTCGACCAGCGCCGGCAGCGTGTCCTGCCGGCCCCGCAGGGGGTAGGCAGTGGTGAGCAGGAACTCCTCGGCCTTCACCCACCGCCCGATGTCGGGCACCTCCATCACGTTCAGCCGGGCGACGGGACGGTCGAGCCCGGCTGCTCCGGCGAGCACGCGCGCGCCAGCCAGCGTGGTGGCCGTCAGCACCTCCCGCAGTGGCTGCGTTGGCGTGAAGGGGGACTGGGGGTCGAGTCCGGTCGGCACGCGACACCTCCTCGAGTTGGCAGGTGACGCTAGTGAAACGGCTGTCCCGTCGTCGGAACTTCACATGGAGCGCACGGTGGGTGCCGACTACGGTCGCTCGTCGAGGCGGCGCCGCTGGCCGCCAGGACGACGAGGAGGCTCGACGATGCCGTTCGAGGTGCGCAAGATTCCGTTCCGGAGCGTCACCGACGCCTCGGGCCTGGCCCAGCTGATCGACGACGGCGTGTTCGCCGCCGACGACGTCGTCGCCGTCATCGGCAAGACCGAGGGCAACGGTGGCGTCAACGACTACACCAGGATCCTCGCCGACCAGGCGTACCGCGACGTCCTCGCGGAGAAGGGCACGCGCTCCGAGGCGGACGTCAAGCAGGTGCCGATGGCCTGGTCGGGCGGGTGCGACGGGGTCATCAGCCCCCACGCCGTGGTGTTCGCCTCGGTCCCCGACGACCAGGGGGTCGACACCGACGACAAGCGCCTGTCGGTCGGGTTCGCCATGTCGGACGTCCTTGCCCCCGAGGACATCGGCCGGCCGGCGATGGTGGAGAAGGTCGCCGAGGG
>CAZDIF010000101.1:2543-7556 GCA_964505365.1 uncultured Actinomycetota bacterium | reverse complement strand
TGGGTGACCCGCGAGGCGCAGCAGATCCACGGCGGCTACGGCTACGCCGAGGAGTACACGGTCAGCCGCCTGTTCGTCGACGCCCGCGTGCTCAGCATCTTCGAGGGCGCCGACGAGGTCCTCGCGCTCCGCGTGATCGCGAGGCAGCTGCTCTCGAAGGCGCTGGCCGCCTGACCCCCTTCATCGAGGGTGCGGCCGCGTTCAACATCGTCCACTTAGCGCACCCTCGACGGGCACCGGCCGGATCCGGCATCCGCTCACGCGTTCGCATACCGTTGGGTACGTGGCGAGGGAGAGGATGTCCGGGATGGGACTGACACGCCGAGGATTCCTCGGTGCCTCGGCTGGTGCGGCCGGGGCACTGGTCGTCGCGCGGCCGCAGGGCGTGCTGGCGGAGGAGCTGCCCAGCGTCGACGCGTACGGGACGGCGCGGGCATCGCGGCTGTTCCCCGGCGAGTACTGCGTGCACACGGACCTGCACAACCACTCGCTGCTCAGTGACGGCGACGGCCAGCCGCACAGCTTCTGGCAGCGGATGCGCGAGGCCGGGGTGGACGCGGCGGCGCTGACCGACCACTCGACCATCAGCGACCTCGCGCCCGCCAGCCCGTGCGGCACCTTCGCCCCCGGCGGCGACCACTACCGGGAGGAGCACGCGACCGACGAGTCCAGCGAGTGCCAGGGGCTGATGGGCCTGAACGAGATGACCTGGGCCAGCGTCCGCGGCCTGGCCGCCGACGCCGACGATTCCGACCGGTTCACCGCGATGGCCGGCTTCGAGTGGTCGTCGCCGACCCTCGGCCACGTCAACGTCTGGTTCAGCGAGGACTTCACCGACCCGCTGCACACCGGTGGCCTGGGCGGCCTCGACGAGGCACTGCGCTACGCCGCCGAGGAGGGCGCGCCCGTCCCCCCGGAGGTCGAGCAGCTCGCCCGCACACTGCTGCACGACGTCCCCGTCGCGGGCAACGGCATGGCCGCCCTCCACGAGTGGCTCAAGGCGCCACCCGGCTCGCCGGGGCTCGGTGGTGGTGCGGACGCCCTGTTCGGGTTCAACCACCCGGGCCGGGAGCCGTTCCGGTTCGAGGAGTTCGTCCTCGACGAAGGCCTGGTCGAGCGGGCCGTGTCGCTCGAGCTGTTCAACAAGGACGATGACTACCTGTTCGAGCTGACCGACCGCGGTCGCCCCTCGCCCCTGGTGGCCTGCCTCGACGCCGGCTGGCGGCCCGGCATCCTGGGCACCTCGGACGAGCACGGCACCGACTGGGGCGCCCCGGACGACAAGGGCCGCGGCGGCATGTGGGTGCAGTCACTGTCTCGCGACTCGATCCGTGAGGCCATGCAGGCCCGGCGGTTCTTCGGCGCGCGCGGCAAGGGCATCCGGTTCGACGCCACCGCCAACGGCGCCCGGATGGGCACGACCCTCGGGCACCGGTCCGGCATGGTCCGGTTCCACGTCGACCTCGACCGCGGCCCCGCCTCCTGGGGCCAGCCGGTCAGCATCCAGGTGCTGATGACGGGGTCCGTCCTGCCGACGCTGGTGGACGTCGTCGAGACGACGATCCCGAGCCCGGACGAGCCGGTGATCACCTTCGACGTCCCCGTCGACGTCGACGACGGCCGCTGGATCGTCCTGCGTGTCACCGACCCGACCCAGCCGACCAGCGACGCGTCGCCGGACGGGTCCTTCGACGGCTTCGGGTACGCCTACGCCTACTCGAGCCCGTTCTTCCTCGACCCCGACGCTGCGCCTCCGCGCCCCGTCCCGGAGCCGCCGGACCACGCGCCCGACCGGCGCCCGGTGCCGCCGGGTCGGTCCGGGGCCGTGCAGGCCGCCGGCCCGGTGCTGCCCGCGACCGGCGGGGCCGCGTGGCGCGTCCTGGGCGGCGCGGGGGCGATGGCCCTCGGCGCGGCCGTCCACCTGCGGTCACGCGGCGCCCATCGCCACGGGACCTGACGGCGTCACAGCTGCCAGGTGATCCTGGCCTCCGGGTCGGGGTCGTACCGGCAGTAGGTGCCGGTGTGGATCGCGTGCTCG
Organism: uncultured Actinomycetota bacterium; assembly: GCA_964505365.1. Lineage (GTDB taxonomy): Bacteria > Actinomycetota > Nitriliruptoria > Nitriliruptorales > Nitriliruptoraceae > CAWCLK01. Next base: position 5,518 of record CAZDIF010000101.1, on the reverse strand, counting down.
AGGTGGTCGGCCAGCGGTGCGTGGTGCTCGGCGATGCGTGCCAGGGCGTAGCGGATCGAGCGCGTCACCGTGGTGCGGGCCCGTTCGGCGTCCGAGCCCGCCAGCCGTGACCGGCCGCCGAGCCCGACCGCGCGGGACAGTTCCTGCACGAGGAAGTCCCGGTCGCGCCGGGCCAGCGCCGCTCGCTCGGGGTCGTTGTTGTGCTCGGCCTCCTCGATGTCCTCCTCCACCTCCTGCAGGCGCCGGCGGTATGCGGCCCGGGCCCGGTCGTCGAGCAGCGGCCCGACGTCGTCGTTCGCGCGCTCGACGTCGTGCACGGTGGCCGACGGCAGGTGCCCGGACGCGACGCTGGCCAGGTCCAGGGCGTGGAACTCGCGCCCGGGCTCGGCCAGCAGCCGTGCCAGGTGCCGGAGCCCCTTCAGGTCCCGGACCAGCGCCCGTTGGCCGTTGAGGGCCACGGTCCAGGTGTCGCCGTCGCGCCGGAACGTCCCGGTCCCGGTCGTGTCGCCACCGGCGGGGCGGGCCGTCGGCTCGTCCTCGGCCTCTGCGCGTGTCCGGGCGGCCTGCAGTCGGGCGCCGATGCGCTCGAACGCGGCGCACGCGGACCGGTACTCGATCTGCGCCCGCTCGTCGTCGCCCGTGGCCCGGTGGGCCGCGGCCAGCCACCGCCGGGCCACGGCGGTCTCGTACGGCGCTCCCACGGTGCTCCAGTCGCGGATGGCGGCGCTGAGGTGTGCGACGGCGTCGTCGACCCTGCCGGCCGCGAGTGCGACCCGGCCACGGGCGGCGGCCGCCATGGCCTGCAGGCCGCTGCTCGGCCAGCGGTCGGCGATCTCCACGAGCTCGTCCAGGGCATGGCCGGCCGTGTCCAGGTCGGCGGCCGCGACGCCGATCTGGACCTGGGCATCGAGCAGTGGTGCGCGCCACAGGTCGGTGTTCGGCGGCCGCTCCTTCGAGGGCGGGGCGACGGGGTGCTCCAGCGCGTCCCGGATCGATGCCCGGGCCCCGGCGACGTCGCCACGGGCGAGGTGGACCAGCGCCAGTGCCGGTTGCGGGTCCCAGCCGATCTCGTGGGCGGCCAGCAGGGCCTCCTCGGCGCCGTCGAGGTCGCCGCGCCGCAGGCGGATCGTGCCGAGCTCGGTCAGGGGCCATCCGAACTCCCGGCGCATCCACGGCCGAAGCTCCCGGCACGCGTGCAGCGCCTCCTCCTCGGCGTCCTCGCACGACCCGCGCAGTCGCAGGACCTCGGCACGGTGCACGCGGCAGCGGCCGTTGATGCCACCGAAGGCCGCGCCGTGGCGCCAGTGCTCCATCGCCCGGGTCCACTCCTCGGCCCGGTCGTACTGGGCGAGCCCCTGCATGGCGCAGACGAGCTCGCAGTAGGCCATCCCGGTCGGCAGGGCGTCGAGCTGGCCGGAGACGACCGCGACCGCGGCCTCGTCGAGCATCGCCAGGCCGTCCACGACGTCGCCAGCGAAGATGCGCACGCGGGCGGCGGCGATCCGACCGATCGTCGCCGGGGCCAGCTCGCCGTGCCGTGTGCCGAGCTCGACGGCACGCGCCGCGTCGCGGCCGGTGGATGCCATGTCGCCCGACATCAGGTGCTGGTAGGCGGACACCATGGCCAGCCACGCGTGTGCCGGGGTGTCGCCCGCCGGGCCCAGCAGCTCCTCGGCACGCCGGATCCAGGCGCGCACCGGCGCCATCAGGCCGGTGTCCATCATGAGGTACATCGCGACGGTCGTGGCCGCCGCGCCGGCGGACGCCTCGTCGCTGTCCGCCAGGGCCCGCGCGTGGGCCTGCTCGAAGGCGGTGATCGCGCCCTCGAGGTCCCCGGCGCCGTAGCGGGCGTCGCCGAGCACCCGCAGGGCCTCCGCGTCCAGGGCGTCGCCGTCGGTGAGGGGCTCGAGGAGCTCCAGCGCCCGCTGCCACTCGCCCGCAGCCGTGGCGGTGCGCGCCCGTGTCACCGGGTCGTCGTCCACCGTTGTCACCACTGGCTCACCCCACCGTCTCCCGCTCCGTCCATCGTAGGACGGTGGTGTCACGTGTGGTTGTCCCCGCCGTGACACGGTTTGTCACGCCTCCGGGGCACGGCAACGAAAGGGAGCACGATGTCGACGACGATCGCGACGATGGTGGCGGAGGCCCGGTCACGGGTGCGTGAGCTCACGCCCGCCGAGGTGGAGGCCCACGTGTACGGCGGCGACGCCGTGATCGTGGACCTGCGCGAACCCGAGGAACTGGACGAGCACGGCCTGATCGCCGGCGCGGTCCACGCCCCGCGGGGGCTGCTGGAGTTCTTCGCCGACCCGGAATCGCCCCTGCACCGGCCGGCGTTCGACCCCGACCGGACCACGATCCTGTACTGCGCAGCCGGCAGCCGGTCGGCCCTGGCCGCGGACGTGCTGGGACGGCTGGGGTACCGCGACGTGGCGCACCTCGTCGGGGGCCTGACCGCCTGGCGCGAAGCGGGGCTGCCCGTCGTCGGCCTGAAGGGCTGGCACCGGGACCAGCAGGAGGTCGAGGCATGAACGTCGACGTCGAGAGCCTGCCCATCGAGCTCGAGCAGGGGGAGCTCGTCACCCGCTACGTCGAGTGGGGCGACATGGCCGTGCGCTACGTCCGGCTGCCCGCCGGCGCCGACATGGGCCCGGTGCTGGAGGGGCTACCGGGTGACCGGTGCCCGAGCCACCACTGGGGCATCGTGCTGGAGGGCTCGATCACGATCGAGCACGGTGACGGCACGTCGGAGCGCGCCACGGCCGGCACCGCGTACCACTGGCCCGCCGGCCACACCGGGTGGACGGACGAACCCGTCGTCTTCCTCGAGGTCGGCCCGGTCGAGGCCATGCGGGCCTTCGGCGACCACGCGAAGACCAAGCTCGGCTGAGCGGTCACCGACGCGCGACCGTTCCCTGCGCAACGGCGCACAGCCGCTCGCTGCCCTCGTCCTCGTGGACGTCCAGGAGGTCGGC
>CAZDIF010000101.1:0-2443 GCA_964505365.1 uncultured Actinomycetota bacterium | reverse complement strand
CCGAAGGCCGTGAGCGTGGCACCGAGCAGGACGCTGAAGGGTTGGGCCGCGAGGACACGACGGGCGGCGGCAAGGTCGAGGGGCGCATCGGATGGGGAGGCCACGGTGGCTCCATTCGGCAGGGGAGTGTGTCGGTGTCGCGTGGCGCGATCGGTCGACACCATGATATGAATTGTGGTTCACTTCTTGCATGGTGTACCGGCGAACCGCCCGCGAGCAGGCGCGACTGGACGCCGTGCGGGACCGGATCGTGGCTGCCGCCGTCGACCTGGTCCGCGACGGCGGATGGGCCGCGCTGTCGATGGCCGCCGTCGCCTCGGAGGCGGGGGTGGCGACCGGGACCGTCTACCGCCACGTGAGCGACAAGGACCAGCTGTCCGCCGAGGCGTTCCGCCGTGCCGCCGGCCACGAGCTGCAGGTCGTGCGACGCGCCGTGGCAGGGTCCGCGGAGGCGGCCCCGGAACGCATCGAGGCGGGACTGCGCGCATTCGCGTCCCGGGCGCTGGCAGCGCCGCGACTCGCACGGGCCCTGCTCACCGAGCCGGCCGGCACGACCGTCGAGGCCGAGCGCATCCACCACCGTGCTGGGTATCGCGAGGTGTTCGCCCGGGCGCTGCGAGACGGGATCGCCGAGGGCGCGTTCACGGACCACGACGACGAGGTGGTCGCCGCCGTGCTGGTCGGCGCGATGGGCGAGGCGCTGGTCGGCCCCTTGGCGGTGGTGGACCACACGCACGCCGACGACCAGCTCGACACCGTCGTCCGTGCCTGCCTGCGTGCCCTGCCACGTGCCCCGTGACCGGAGGAGCCCGACGATGACCGCCACGCATGCCGTCACCAACCAGCCACCGCCCCGGGAGGGGCACGACGCGTACGCCGAGGACCTCGCCCTCCGCGACGCCGTCCGGGCGTACGGGCCGGGGTGGGCGGACACGTCGCTGCACGCGGTGGGTCGGCTCGTCGGCGACGCGCGCTGGATCGAGCAGGGCCGGGCCGCCAACGAGAACCCACCGCAGCTCGTGACCCACGACCGGTACGGGCACCGCATCGACGAGGTGCGCTACCACCCCGCCTACCACGAGCTGATGACGCAGGCGGTCCGGCACGGCCTGCACGCGGCGCCGTGGGCGGACGACCGCGAGGGTGCCCACGTGGTCCGAGCCGCGCGGTACGTGCTGTGGCCCCGGATCGACTCCGGCACGCTGTGCCCGTCGACGATGACCTACGCGGTGGTGCCGTCGCTGCGGCACCAGCCGGACCTGGCCGCGGTGTGGGAGCCGCGGGTCGTGAGCGAGGTCTACGACCCGACGTTCGGGCCGGCCGAGCACAAGGACGGCGCGCTGTTCGGCATGGCCATGACCGAGAAGCAGGGCGGGTCCGACGTGCGTGCCAACACCACGACGGCCGTGCCGGTCGACGGCGGCGGCCCCGGCGGGGCGTACCGGTTGACGGGGCACAAGTGGTTCTGCTCCGCGCCGATGAACGATGCCTTCCTCGTGCTGGCCCGTGTGGGCGACGGTCCGAGCCCCTCGTGCTTCCTCGTCCCGCGGTGGTTGCCGGACGGGACCCGCAACGTGTTCCGGCTGCAGCGGCTGAAGGACAAGCTGGGCGACCGGTCGAACGCCTCCAGCGAGGTCGAGTTCGACGGGACGACCGGCTGGCTCGTCGGCGAGGAGCACCGGGGCGTGCGGGTGATCATGGAGATGGTCGGCGCGACCCGCCTCGACTGTGTTGCCGGCGCCGCGGGCTGGATGCGTCACGCGCTGGACCAGGCCGCGTGGCACGTCGCGCACCGGCACGCGTTCGGCCGTCGCCTGGCCGACCAGCCGCTGATGCGCAACGTCATCGCTGACCTCGCCCTCGAGAGCGAGGCCGCCACCGTCCTCGCGCTCCGGCTTGCCCGCGCCTTCGACCGGCGCGAGCAGGACCCGCACGAGGCAGCGCTGTGCCGGCTTGTGACCCCCGTCGCCAAGTACTGGGTGTGCAAGCGAGCGCCCTCCCACGTGGTCGAGGCGCTGGAGTGCCTCGGTGGCAACGGCTACGTCGAGGAGTCCGGGATGCCCCGGCTGTACCGGCAGGCGCCGTTGAACAGCATCTGGGAGGGATCCGGCAACGTGCAGTGCCTCGACGTGCTCCGGGCCCTTCGTTCCCACCCCGAGTCCCTCGATGCGCTGCGCGCCGAGCTGGCTCGTGCCGAGGGGCAGTCCCCGGCCCTCGACGGGGCCACCGGCCGGCTCCTGGACACGCTGGCAGGTGTCGACGAGCGCGACGCACGACGCGTCACGGAGCAGATTGCCCTGGTCCTGCAGGCGAGCCTCCTCGTCGCCGACGGCCCGACCGGGGTGGGGGATGCCTTCGTCGCCTCCCGGCTGGCCGAGCCGCACCACGACGCCTTCGGCACCCTGCCCGCATCGGTCGACGTCGACCTGCTCGTCGCCCGCAC
>CAZDIF010000100.1:0-7623 GCA_964505365.1 uncultured Actinomycetota bacterium | reverse complement strand
GGCAGCCCGAACGCGTCCTTGATGCCGGCCGCGGCGTAGGTCACCAGCCAGTCGTGGGCGTGCACGACGTCGACGTCGTGGTCGCGCAGGATCCGGGTGGCCGCGGACTGCACCCGGTTGTTGAACGCGAGGACCCACGGGACGAGGTCGTCGAAGGGGACGACGGGGGGTGCCTCGGAGACCCGGACCACGTGGACGCCCTCGAGGACCTCCTCGCGCGGGGCGTCCGGGTGGTCGCGGGTGACCACGTGCACGTCGTGGCCCTGGGCCGCCAGGGTGCGGGCGAGGGCGTTGACATGGCGTCCCAGGCCCCCCACGACCCGCGGCGGGTACTCCCAGGACAGCATCAGGATGCGCACGCGCGGAAGGATACGGCCGCCCGGTCACCCGCCCTAACCCGGGTTCCCCGGCCGCTCCTACACTGCCGCCGGTCACGCGAGGAGGGCGCAGGTTGGGAATGCCGCAGTCCCTGCTGCGTCGCCTCGTCGGCGAGGCCGACCGCGTCGGCTGGTGGACGCTGCCGGCGTTCGTCGCCGTCGGGCTGGCCGGTGCCGTCATGGCCGGGTCGCTGGCCGCCGTCTACTACAGCCAGCAGGTCTCGTCGCTGGAGGCCCAGACGCGCCAGGGGCGGCAGGACCTGCAGGCCGCCGTCGAGGACGTCGACCGGGCCGGCGCGGAGGCCCTGGAGGCGATCCGCTCCGAGGTGGATGCCGTCCGGGACTCGCTGTCCCAGACGCTCCCGGTCGAGGATCCCGCCGCCATCGGGGTCGTGGTGGTCGAGGCACGGGTCAACAGCCCGGCGCCGGATTCGGCGACCGTCCGGCCCTCCCCGCCGGCCGACGACGGGGAGGCCGACGGGGCGCCGAACGTGCTCGCGCAGCAGGACGACCAGCCCGACGACGCGTCACCCTCGCCCTCGCCCACCCCGACGCCGACGCGCCCGCCGGTGCGGCCGCGGCTCGGCCTCGGCTTCGCGGTGGCCGTCGACGACGGCACCACCTTCGTGGCGACCAGCTTCGACCTCGTCCGTGACGACGGTGCCCGGGCGGGCGTGGTCGAGGAGGTGCGCGTCACGACGCTCGCCGGCGACGCGGCCGTCGGCGAGGTGCACTCGTGGGACGAGGCGCGTGGGCTCGCGCTGGTGCGCGTCGACCTCGGCCGCCTCGAGGTCGGCGACTGGCGGCCCCGTGGCGAGGACCTGGCCACCGGTGACCGGCTGGTCGTCGTCGGGACGACGCCCGACGGCGCGCCCGTCCACCTCGAGGGCACGGTCGCGTTCGCGGACCGCCAGGCGGTGGTCACCTCGCTGCCCACCATCGAGATGCTGCGGGGTGCGCCGGTCGTGGACGGCACCGGTCGGATCGTGGCCGTCTACACCCCCGGCTACCGCCCGTTCCCGGCCGCGGCGGGCGAGTCGCCGGCCCTCGCCCCGGTGGGCCTGTTCTGTGACCGCATGCTGACGGGCTGCGAGAGCCTCGAGGCCGAGGCCACCGAGGCGCCGACCACCGAGCAACCCACCGGCTGATCAGTCACAGAACACCAGCAGGCACTCGTCGTCCGTCGGCTCGTCGTCGGGACCCGACGGGTCGTCGCTCGGACCCGGCGTGGGCGACCCGCCCTCGGTGGGCGACTCGCTGGGCGACGGGGACTCGGAGGTGGGCTCGGGCGACGGCGTCAGGGTGATGCGGGGTTTCGGGCGTGCGGGGCCGACGATGGAGTCCTCGGCGACCAGCTGGCCGGGTTCGAGGAACTCGGTGGGCGGGACGTCCTCGAGGATGGCGGACGCCGCCGACGCCCAGATCAGGGCCGGGATCGTCCCGCCCTGCACGGCGGAGAAGCCGGCCACGCCGTGCATCGGTCCGCGCTGCTCACCCGCCTCGATGCGTGCCGGGTCGCGCAGGGGGTCCGACAGCTGCACGACCAGGGCGAGGTCGGGCGTGTAGCCGGCGAACCACGCGAAGGTCTCGTCGTCGGTGGTGCCGGTCTTGCCGGCCTGGGGCCGGCCGATCTCGGCACGGCGGCCGGTGGTCTCGGCGACGACCCGCGTCAGCGTCTGCGTCGTGGATCGGACCATGTCGGGATCGGCCACGCCGTAGCACCGGCCGTCGTCGCGCGCACGCAGGTCGTCCGGGCGTGACGCGAGCTGGTTCGCGCTGTGTCGGCGGGGGCGGTCGGGCGCCTGCAGGGCGATCACGCGTTCCCGGGGACGGGGCAGGCGCTGGCCGTCGCCGCCGACCACCCGGGCGATCGCGTGGGCGGGGCAGTGGACCCCGTCGTTGGCCAGGGTGGCGAAGGCGCTGGCCATGTCGAGGGTCGTCACCCCGTGCGGGTCGTTGCCGATCGACACGAGCGGCACGGGCTCGATCGGCGTGCGCACGCCCAGCCAGTCCGCGGTCTCGACGACCGCCCCGGGCCCGACGTCGCAGCCCAGCTGGACGAAGACGGTGTTGACCGAGTTGGCCAGCGCGTCGTCCAGTGCCAGCGTCCCGTAGCCGCGCCCGCCGGCGTTGCGCACCGGCTCGCGGAACGGGTTGTTGCCGTCCTCGTCCGGCGGACACGTGTCCGGGACGACGCTGGACGGCGCCGGGTAGCGCTCGTCGGGCGTCATGCCCTGCTGCAGGGCGGTGAGGTAGACGAACGGCTTGAACGTGGACCCGGCCAGGGCGCGGTACTGGGTGGCGAGGTCGATGGCCGACTGCCTGCCGTAGCCACGGCCGGGGTACAGGGCCAGCACGGCCCCGGTGTCGGGGTCGATCGCCACGGCCGAGGCCTCGACGTGGCCCGCCTCGTCGGGTGGCAGGTGCTCGGCGACGGCCTCCTCCAGGGCCCGCTGGGCCCGGCGGTCGACCGTGGTCGTCACCTGCAGCCCGCCGGTGAGCACCGCCTCCTCGCCGTAGGCGGCGACGAGCTGCCGGCGCACGTACTCGACGAACACGGGCAGGTCGGTGTCCCGACGCTGGCGCGGGCGCACGTCGAGCGGCTCGGCCTTCTCGCGGTCGGCGACCGCCCGGCCGATCATCCCGAGCTCGGCCATCTGGTCCAGCACCCGGTTGCGGCGCTGGCGCGCCCCGACCGGGTCGGCGCGCGGGTTGCGGGTGGACGGCGCCGGCAGCAGCTGCGCGAGCATGGCGCCCTGCCCGGCGTCCAGCTCGGCCGCGGTGACGCCGAAGTAGGTGCGCGCCGCCGCCTCGATGCCCCACGCGAACTCGCCGAAGTACACCTCGTTGAGGTAGCTGGCGAGGATCTCGTCCTTGCCCATCTGCCGCTCGAGGGCGATGGAGATCACCGCCTCGCGGACCTTGCGCGTCAGGGTCTGTTCGGGGGTGAGGTAGGCGTTCTTGACGTACTGCTGAGTGAGGGTCGACCCGCCCTGGCTGATGTTGCCGGTGCGCACGTTGGTCGCCACGGCTCGCAGCAGCGACAGCGGGTCGACCCCGGTGTGCTCGTAGAAGCGGGCGTCCTCGGAGGCCAGCACCGCCTGGCGCGCGGCCGGCGAGATCTCGTCCAGGGTCACGACGCGGCGGTCCACCTCGCCCGTGAACCGCGCCAGCTCCCGGCCCTGGCGGTCCAGCACCACGCTGGGGGCCGCCACCTCCCCGCGGTCCGGCAGCTCCCACGGGATCCGCAGGGCGAGCCAGGCGAACAGGAACAGCAGCCCGACCACCGTGGCCAGCGCCATGCCGGCGACCGCCAGCAGGCGGGCCGCCGCCCGTCGCCAGGACGGGGCGGGAGTCTCGGGGGTGGGAGCGGTCGTGACGCGGGTCCCTCGGTCCGTGTCCGGCAGCCCAGCGTACGGCGGGCGCAGTGGGTCGGCGGGCGCCGGCGCGGCGGCCTGGCCCCGGTCAGCCCGACCGGAGGAAGGCCGACACGTCCACGGGCGGGGCCGTCGCCCCGGCGTCCAGCAGGCGGGCGGCCCCGGCGGCGTCGCCGCCGTCGAGGGCGTCGAGCAGGGCGTGCAGCCGGTCGCGGTGCCCGCCGAAGCGCCGGTGCGCGTAGTCGGGGGCGTTGCCGCGCGTGACCATGAACGGCCAGTCCGAGCACTGCAGCGCCGCGAGCTCGCGGACCGCCTCGTCGCGGGCGGCCGCCAGTGCCGGGTCGGTCGGCGCCGCGGCCAGCCACGGTGCCATGCGGGCCTCCGCGGCCCGCAGGTCCCGCCACATCGGCCGGGTGTCGTCGGTGACCCACGACGCGTGGCCCTTCGCGTACCCCCACGACGACTCGGGCAGGTGCAGCCGCCGCGTCGGTGGCCGGCGCTCGACCCGGCCGGCCAGCGTCGTGGTCGCCAGCCTGGGGTCGGCGTCGATCGCCCGCAGCAGGCCCTCCAGCCAGTCCGGCCCCTCGAACCACCAGTGGCCGAACAGCTCGGTGTCGTAGGCCGCCACCACCACCTGCCCCGGCCGGGGGTCGAGGACCTCGCGCAGGACCCCGTGCAGGTGGTCGACGTGGCGGGCCACCGACCGGGCCGCCTCGGCCGGCTCGTACACCGCCTTCTCGCCGGGCCCGAGCGCCTTGTCCGTGACCCGCCACGACGGGTGGAGGCCGAACGACCCGGCCGCGTGGAAGTCCCGGTACCACGGGTCCCCGGGGTAGCCGGCCGTCGGCGACCAGACGTGGTAGGCGACCGACAGGTCGCGGGCGAACGCCACGACGTCGCCGTCGCCGACCAGCACCCCGTCGTGCACCACCTCGTAGGGGTCCTCCGCCGCCGGGTCGGGCACGTCGGGGCGCACGGTCCAGTCCCGCTCGGCCCCGCCCGCGCCGCGGACGAGCGTGGGGGCGTCGACGAGGAAGTGCGTCACGCCGTGGCGGGCGTAGTGCTCCTCCAGGCCCGGGGCCTCGCCCGGCCGGCGCGGCAGGCGCGGGGTGCCGTGGGCGTCGACGTGCTCGGGCTCGGCCGTGGCGTCGGCGACGGGGCCGCGGGGGCGGTAGCCCATCTCCGGGACCCACAGGCCCGTCGGCCGTCGGCCGGCCCAGTCCGCGTGGGCCTGCAGGCCCGTCGCCAGCTGTGCGTCGACCAGGTGCTCGTCGGCGTGGAGGGGCAGGTAGGGGTGGGTCGCCGGGCCGCCGAGCAGCTCGATCACGCCGCGCGATTCGAGGTCGGCCCACACGGCCAGCAGCCCGCCGGCTGCCTCCACCTGCTCGTGGAAGGCCAGCAGGTCGGCGTGGTGCCGCCACCAGAACGGGCCGAGCGCCGCGAGCGCGTCGCCCAGGTGCCAGCCGGCCGTGCGCTGCTCCTCGGACCGCCACATGTTGCCGGCCAGCCACGCCCCGAGGTCGTCGCGCAGCCGGCGGTCGGCCACCTGCTGGGCGACCAGCGGCGTGACCCCGAGCGTCAGCACGTCCCTCAGCCCGTCGTCGGCCAGCCGCAGGAGCATCCGCGTGACCGGGTACCACGACGTCCCCCAGGCCTGGAACAGCCACTCCTCGCCGACGGGCCAGGTGCCGTGGCCCTTCAGCCACGGCAGGTGGGTGTGGAGGACGACCGCGACCTCTCCGGGGTGAGCGGGATCGGTGCCATCGGTGCGGTCGGTCACCGGCGCGGGACCCGGCAGACGGCCAGCAGGTCGAGGCTCAAGTCGAGGTCGTCCGGGCGCACGGTGAAGTGGTCGGCGGTGACCCGGTGCACCACGCGGCGCAGCCAGGCGGGCCACTGCTCGGGCGGGCGGTCGGTGACGAGGTCGGGGAACGACCGCCGGGCCAGCCGCTCGACCGTCCGCAGCGCCGGGCCGTGGTGCACGCCGAGCATCGACACGACCGAAAGGCCCGCGGCGGCCAGCTCGTCGCTCAGCTCCTCGGCCGTGAACTCCCGGGTGTGGAACGGGTTGGTGGGCATGTCGCGGTCGGGCGTGAACGTCAGCCGGTTCGGCGTGGCGATCCAGACCTCGCCGCCGGGGCGGGTCACCCGCCGCAGCGAGCGCAGGTAGCCCGGGATGTCGTGGACGTGCTCGATGACCTGGAACGACACCGTGAGGTCGACCTCGTCGTCGAGCAGCGGCAGCGCCATCAGCTCGCACGCGTGCACCTCGACGCGGTCGCTGCCGTAGCGGGACCGGGCGTGGGCGACGACGGCGTCGTCCAGGTCCGCGCCGACCACCCGCGTGGCGCCGGCCTCGGCCAGCATCGCCAGCCCGTAGCCCTCGCCGCACCCGGCGTCGAGGACCGTGCGGCCGGCCACGGCCGCCGCGGCCAGCCGGTAGGCGACCACGTGGCGGGCGAACCAGTAGGCCTCGTCCGCGATCCCCGGCAGCGTGCGCTCGCCGGTCAGCGCCAGCGCCGGGGTGTCGGCGTCGGCAGGGGCGGGGGCGGGATCCGGGCTCATGGCGCGGAAGCCTACGGCCCACGCCAGCACCGGCCCGAAGCAGGATCGCCGCCGAGGGAGGAGGTGGCGGGGTCGCCGTCGAAGTTCCTCCCGTGCCGGGCGTGGGAGCGCCCGGTGCTCCAGAGTCACCGGAGCCGACGGGAGCGGTTCGATGGCGACACCCGTGCCCCAGGGCAACGCGGTCCGGCTGGCGTCCGCGTCGGCCTTCACCAGCCTGCCCCGGCCCCACCACGACGAGGTGACGGGCGGCATCCGGCACGGCTCCGAGCGCGTCCCGGCGATGGTCGGGGCGTTCCTGCTGGTCGTGGCCCCCTTCGGTGCCTGGACCCGGGTGACCGAGGTGGCCGTCGCCGGCGAGGAGGCACGGGTCGCCGGCGAGGTGCTGGGCATCGACCTCGCGGCGGGCGGGATCCTGCTGGTCGCCGCCGTCGCCGCGGTCGTGGCCACGATCGGGTTCGGGCGCCGCCACTGGATCCACCGGATCGCCGTCGCCGCGGGCCTGGTCGCCGTCGTGCTGCCGCTGGCACGGCTGGTGGCCCTGCAGCGCGACCTCGACCTCGCCGTCCAGCAGGCCGTGTCCACCGCCGAGGCCGCCAGCCGCACCGTCGGGCTCGGCTGGGGCGGCTGGGCCGCCATGGTCGGGGCGGCGGCGATGGCCGTGGCCGTGCTGGTGGCCGTGCTGGTGCAGGCCGAGCGGACGCGACCGGCTCCCGACCCCGAGGCGCCGTCGGAAGGACGTCGACGATGACCCCGCCACACCCCCGCCGCCACCGCCTCGCCGCCACCATCGCGACGCTGGCCCTGTTCGCCACGGCCTGCGGCCAGACCGTGCTGGTCCGCGAGTTCGAGGTCGTCGAGACCCACGACGCCGCGGCGGCCCCCGCCGCCGAGGCCACCGACACCGCGACGGCGGGTGCCACGCCGGCACCCGATACGACCACGGCGCCGCGCGCCGAGGGGGCGGCGGATGTCGCCCTGCCGCCGCCGTCGTCCCGGGAGGGCGACCAGCCACCCCGGACGCAGGCCCAGCCCGTCGCCCCGGTCGAGGGCGACGACCGGTGCGCGGAGGAGGCCACCGACGTCGGCGTGACCCGCGACGCCATCACGTGGGGCACGATCCTGCCGCTGTCCGGTCCCACCCGGCCGCTCGGCGAGCAGACCGCCCGCGTCATGCAGCGGGCCATCGACTACTACAACACCCAGACCTCCGACCCGGAGAACCCCGAGCTCGACTGGGGATGCCCCGGCCGTCCCGGCATCTACGGCCGCGAGGTGCAGCTGGAGATCGCGGCGATCTCGTCGGA
>CAZDIF010000099.1:2415-7660 GCA_964505365.1 uncultured Actinomycetota bacterium | reverse complement strand
TTCAGCCAGCGCGACCTGGTCGAGAAGGCCCGCCGCGCCGGGGCGATGGCCTACCTCGTCAAGCCCTTCCAGAAGCACGACCTGCTGCCGGCCGTCGAGATCGCCGCGGGCCGGTTCCGCGAGATGTCGGGCCTCGAGGACGAGGTCGACGACCTGCAGGGCCGACTCGAGGCGCGCAAGGTCGTCGACCGCGCGAAGGGCCTGCTCATGGACAACGAGCAGCTGTCCGAGTCGGAAGCCTTCCGGTTCGTGCAGAAGCAGGCGATGCAGCGCCGACAGACCATGAAGCAGGTGGCCGAGGAGATCATCAGCCAGTACGGCGGCTGACCTCCCCGGGGCCTCAGGCCTACGGTTGCGGGTGGTCGCGCTTGCCCGGACCCATGGCGCCGCCGGCCTCCGTCGCCGACCCCGACGGGACCGTGGTGCCGATGTTGGCCTCGCGGAGCTCCGGCTCGTAGTCGATGTCCGCTGTCAGCTCGTGGACCTCGCTCGCGGTGTCCTCGAGGAGCTCGCGGGCCCGGCCGGCACGCTCATCGTCGTCGACGTGGACCGCGACCAGCACGATGCCGTCCTGCTTGACGCGCTCGTACAGCGGCGACAGCGTCTGCTGCCACATCGTGCTGCGCCGTCCCGCGGACTCGAGCCCGAGCAGGCCCCCGACGGTGCCGCCGCCCGTGCCGCCCGCCACGGCGCCGGCCAGTGCGGCGGTCCCGACGGCCATGCCGACGCCGGGCAGGGCCGTGGCCGCGGCAGCCGCGAGGGCGATGACGCCGGCACCCGCGACACTGCCTCCGGCCACCCCGGCTGCCAGGCTCGTCGCCGTGCCGGACGACGCCTCGCCGCGGCTCTCCCTGACGTGCTCGACGGCCGGTCGCATCTCGTGCTCGGGACCGACCATCGACAACTCCCCGCGAGCGTCGAACCCGGCGTCCATCAGGGCATCCAGGGCCTCGCTCGCCTGCTCGAAGGTGTCGTGGACGGCCACGACGTTGTGGGTCGCGAGTCGTCGTTGCATGGGAGGACCTCCCGTCGCGTCACCGGCCAGCATGGCGGACGCGCGCTGGCGCGACAGTGTCCGATCGTCAACTGCCCGCCAGCCGGAGCAGGTCCCTGGCGGTCGAGTCCAGCACGTCGGCATGCTCGTCGGTGAGCTCGTCCTTGTCCGCGAACTCCCGGATCTCCTTGCGAAGGTCCTGGACCCGCTTGCGCACGTCCTCCGGCTTGTCCTCGCGGTGGGCCTTCAGCAGCTCGGTGACACGCTTGTCGAGCTCCTCCTCCGCCTTCCGGCTCATGTCGCCGGCGGCCCGACCCTCGACGAGCTGCGCGCGGAAGCGCTGGGCGGCCTCCTCCACCGACGTCGGTTCGGCCGGGGCCGCCGGTTCGGTCGTCGCCGCGGGCGTGGCCTGCTCGGTGGGCGGGGGCGTGGTGGTCGCGGGCGCTGTCGGCTCGTCGGCCGCCGCCTCGGGCGAGTCGGTCGTCCCACGACCCCAGCCACCCCACAGGCCGACGGCGACCAGCACCGCCGCGGCGGCGACCGCGGCGGCCAGCAGCCACCGCCAGCGGGGTGGACGGGACGCGTCGGCCACCACCCGGGTGGGGACCGCCGCGGCTGGAAGGAGCTTCGTCACGTCGCCGTCCCGGGCTCGGTCCAGCTCCTCGATCACGTCGGCCATCGTCTGGGGCCGGTCAGCGGGGTCCTTGGCGAGCATCTGCAGCACCGCCGCGTCCAGTGCCGGAGGCAGGCCGTCCACCCGGCTGCTGGGGGGCGCAGGATCGGCGTGGAGATGCTGCCCGGCGACCGCACCGTCGCTGTCGCCCGCGAACGGGGGACGACCGGTCAGCAGCTCGTACAGGACGCACCCGAGCGCGTAGACGTCGGTGCGGGCATCGGTCGGTGCACCCTCCACCTGCTCCGGAGCCACGTAGGGCAGGGACCCGTGCAGGGTCCTGGTGGCGTCGGACCGCGTCGTCCGCCCCGCGATCCCGAAGTCGGTGACCTTCACGACGTCGCCGTCGAGGAGGACGTTGGACGGCTTGACGTCGCGGTGGACCAGGCCGTGCACGTGCGCCGC
Source organism: uncultured Actinomycetota bacterium (assembly GCA_964505365.1). Lineage (GTDB taxonomy): Bacteria > Actinomycetota > Nitriliruptoria > Nitriliruptorales > Nitriliruptoraceae > CAWCLK01. The sequence goes on along the minus strand of CAZDIF010000099.1, from coordinate 5,588 downwards.
GTCGAGGCCGCGGGCGACAGCCGTCGCGATGGCGACGGCCTCGTCCGGGTCGAGCGGCCCGTCGGCGACCCGATCCGCGAGCGTGCCACCCTCGATGCGTTCCATCACGATCCCGGCCGTGTCCCCGTCCCGGACGGCGTCGTGGACGACCACGAGGTTGGGGTGCGACAGCGATGCCAGCCGCCGGGCCTCCTGCTCGAGCCGGTCGACGCCCTCGGACCCGAGGCGGGCGGCATCGACCAGCTTCACGGCCACCTCGCGCCCGAGCACCGGGTCGCGAGCCTCGTACACGTCGGACATGCCGCCGTAGCCCAGCCGCCGACCGATCCGGTAGCGCCCGCCCAGCAGGCGACCGACGTTGGGGTCGGGACCCATGTGGCGCCTCCGGGTGTCCTCGGGCTGCGAATCCGACGGTAGCCCGCCCTCCCGGCGCACCGTCCCGGCGGACATGGCCGCTCGTACGGATACCGGGTAGTCTCCGAAATCGAGAGAGGACGGGCCCGGGACACCCGGGCACGGCGAGGGAAGGAACGACGTGATGCGTCGGTCGGTGCTGCTGCTGTTCACCCTGCTGCTCGTCGTCGGGGCGGCCGTCCCGGCCGCGGCCCACGAGGAACGCGAATCCGAGTTCCCACCGGGCGACGGGGAGGTGCCGACATACCGGACGTTCGACGAGGCCGCGGACCACCTCGTCGTCTGCAAGGACACCTCCGCCGAGCTCATCGCCGGGATCGAGGACGACGGGGTCCGGGCCTTCAACGAGCAGCTGCTCGACGACTGCGCCTTCCAGCACCTGCAGGCGGCGGTGGACGCCGTCGAGGTGGCCGGCACGAACATCTACGTGCTGCCGGGCACCTACCGCGAGGAGCCGTCGTGGGATCCGCCGTGCGCGGAGGGCTACGACGGCGGCGTGGTCGACTACACGACGATCGTGTCGTGCGGTGAGGTGGTCAACCTCGTCACCGTCGCCGGTGACGACCCCGACGACGCCGACCACCGCTGCGACAACCAGCTGTGCGACCTGCAGGTCGAGGGCACGGGCGAGGACCCGACCGACGTGGTGTTCACCGGCGGGTTCCGCGCCGACGGCGACTGGGTCAAGCACAACGGCCTGAAGGCGGATCGCGCCGACGGCTTCTACATGCGCAACATCACGTGGGAGCTGTTCCGCGAGAACGCGATCTACGTCCACGAGACCGACGGCTACGTCCTCGACGACGTCGTCGCCCGCTTCAACGACCTGTACGGGATCCTGACGTTCACCGCGGACCACGGCCTGATCCGGGACTGCGACACGCACCACAACGGCGACTCCGGCATCTACCCGGGCTCGGCCGCCGACGTGAACGCCGACAACGAGGACCCGCCGCCGCTGATGCGCTGGTCGGTCGAGATCACCGGGTGCGACACCCACCACAACGCCCTCGGGTTCTCCGGCACCGCGGGCAACTCCGTGTACTTCCACGACAACGACGTCCACCACAACGGCGCCGGCTACGTGACCGACTCGTTCGTCGGTGGGCACCCGGGCATGCCACAGGACCACGCCTGGCTCGAGGGCAACCGGATCTGGGCCAACAACCAGGACTACTACGACAACGTCCAGGGCGAGGACCCGCCCTGCGCCGAGTCACTGCCGGCCGACCGGGGCTACGAGGACGGCGTGGTGTGCCCGGCGTTCCCCGTGCCGGTCGGCACGGGCGTGCTGATCGCCGGGGGCAACCTCAACCTCGTGCGGGACAACCTGATCCACGACAACTGGCGTGCCGGCGCGATGCTGTTCTGGGTGCCGGGGGCGATCCGCGGCGACATGGAGCCGACCGCCCAGCTGGACACCTCGAACGGCAACCGGTTCGTCGAGAACCGGCTCGGGTACCACCCGTCCGGCGTCACCCAGCCCAACGGCGTCGACTTCTGGTGGGACGACCAGGGCGTCGGCAACTGCTGGCAGGACAACGACCCGGCCACCGGCGAGGTCACCCACAACGCGACCAGCCCGCTCGGCCTGCCCGACTGCGACTCGGGCGGGTCGGTGCTGCCGGCCGGCAACGCGATCAAGTCCGCCTCGCTGGTGCCGTGCGCCACGTACGACCGGTGGGAGAACCCCGACCCGCCGGGCTGCGACTGGTTCGACGCCCCGCCCGAGCCCGCCGGGCGCGAGGAGCCGTCGGACCGGGCCGACGACGCCCCGGGCCAGCAGGACCGCGACACGCGGGCGCTGGCCCGGGCGGCCACCGACGACGCCCGCGGGGCGCCGGTGACCCCGGTGACCGGTGGGGGGCTCGCTGCCCTCGGCCTGGCCGCCCTCGCGCTGGGCACCGGTGCCGTGCGCCGGCGTGGGCGGCATGGCTGACCGACGCCGCACCGTCGCGGCCGTCGCGGTCGCCGTCGTGCTGCTCGGCGGGGTCGCCGTCCTGCTCGCCCCGTCCCTGCTGGTGCGGGTGGCCCCGGCCAGCCTGCGCTTCGACGAGCCCGGCCTCGCCACGGCGGTCGATGGCTTCGGCGGCCCGGCGGGCACCTACGTCGTCGGGTACGAGCACGATGCCTACCTGGGCGTCGGGATCCGGGTCGCGAACCGGGGCCCGGTGGCGCTGCACGTCCACGGCGTGCGGCTGGCCAGCCAGGCCGCGCCGCTGCTGGTCCCCGCCGGCACCGGCGACCCCGTCACGGTCGCGCCGGGCGAGGACGCCTGGGTCGAGGTGGACCACCGCTTCGACAACTGCGAGGCGTACCACGAGCGAGAGGCCATGCTCGTCGACGAGGTCGAGCTGACGGTCGAGGTGCTGGGGCGCACGCGCGTGGAGGCCGTCCCGCTTGACCGCTCGCTGATGGCCCGGTCACCGATGCTCTGGCAGTGCCCCGACCGCACCGTGGACCGGGAGGACGACCGCCGCGGCGGCTGAGGCGCCGCGGAACTGCGACGAGCCTCGCGTACAGTCGTCGACGATGCAGTTCCGTGTCCTGGGGAGTGTGGACGCCGCGGCGCATGGCCAGCGCGCCGCGGTGAGCGGACGACGCCGCTCGATCCTTGCCGTCCTCCTCGCTGCCGACGGGCGGACCGTGACCACCGACGCCCTCATCGACGCCGTCTGGGGCGACGACCCGCCGCCGACTGCACGCAAGTCCCTGCAGAGCCACGTCTCCCGGCTGCGCGCCCAGCTGCAGGAGATCGC
>CAZDIF010000099.1:0-2315 GCA_964505365.1 uncultured Actinomycetota bacterium | reverse complement strand
ATGCGCGCGCTGGTGGCGTGCGGGCGGCAGGGCGAGGCGCTGGCGGCGTACCGCGAGCTGCAGTCGCGCCTGCGCGACGAGCTGGGCGTCGACCCGTCCCCACCCCTGTCCCGGCTGTATGAGGACATCCTGCGCCAGGACCCTGCGGTGGCCCCGTCGACCGCGCCAGCATCGACACCCGAGCCGCCGGTCCGTCGCAGCGACCGCCTCCTCGGCCGCGAGCGCGACGTCGTGACGCTGACCACCTGGGTACGGACGACGCCGTTGGTGACGCTGACCGGCCCCGGGGGCGTGGGCAAGACCCGGCTCGCCGAGACGGTCGTCGAACGGGTCGCCCCGGCGTTCCGGGACGGCGTCGCCACCTGTGCGCTGGCCCACGTCCGCGAGGCCGAGGGGGTCGGCGGCGCCCTGATCACGGCGCTGGGAATCCAGCCGACCGGAGGCCAGACCGTCGAGCAGGCGCTGGTCTCCGCCCTCGGTGACCGGCACCTGCTGCTGTTCCTCGACAACTGCGAGCACGTGCTGGATGCCCTCATGCCTGCGGTCGAGGCCGTGCTCGCCCAGTGCCGCGACGTGGCGGTCCTGGCCACCTCCCGCGAACGGCTCCGGTTGCCGGGCGAGCACGTGTGGCCCGTGACGCCGCTGGACGTGCCGTCCAGTGAGGCCAGCGTGGACGAGGTGGTGGGCACGTCGGCCGGTGAGCTGTTCCGCCTCCGGGCCGCAGCGGCCGACCCCACCTTCGCCCTGACCGACGGCAACGCGGGGGCCGTTGCCGAGCTGTGCCGGCGCCTGGACGGCATGCCGCTGGCGATCGAGCTCGCGGCGGCCAGGACACGCGCGCTGGCGCCGGCGGCCCTGGTCGAGCGACTCGACCAGCGCTTCGCCGTCCTGGCGGGCGGTCCGCGCCACGAGGGCGGCCGCCACCGCACCCTCCAGGCGGTGGTCGGGTGGTCGTACGACCTGCTGGCGCCGGCGGAGGCCGACCTGTTCGACCGGCTCGCCGTGTTCGCGGGAGCGTTCCCGCTGGCCGCCGTCGAGGAGGTCTGCAGCGGAGACGGCATCGCGAGGGAGGACGTCGCCGGTCTGCTCGGCGAGCTCGTCGACAAGTCGATGGTGGCGGTCCAGCGCACGGGCGAGGACGTCCGGTACCGGCTCCTGGACACGATGCGCGAGTTCGCCCTGGGGCGGCTGGACGAGCGCGGCATCACCGAGGACGTTCGCCGGGCACACCTTGCCCGCCACCTCGCGCTGGCCGAGACCCTCGGGGCCAGGATCCGTGGCACGGACGAGGCCGCCGCTGGCGCCGAGATCGACGCGACCATCGACGACCTCCGCGCCGCCCATGCCTGGGCGGTCGCCGCCGGTGACGTGGACGGGGCGTTGCGCATCCCCGGGGCGCTGGGCGACGAGGTGCTGTTCCGACTGCGGGACGAGGTCACGACCTGGGCTCGGCGGGGGGTTGCCCTGCCCGGGGCGACAGACCACCCCGCGTACGCTGCGGCGCTGGCCACGGCCGCGATGGGGGCGACCAGCCGGGACGAGTGCGAGCGAGCCGAGCAGGAGGCCCGGCAGTCGCTCGTGCATGCCGCCCCGGACGGCCCGGTCGCCGTGCAGGCGCTGGGCGCGCTGGCCACCGTGGCCCTGTACGAGGGTCGGCTCGGCGACGTGCTGGACCTGGCCGAACGGCAGGCGGACCTCGCGCGGAAGCTGGGTGACGACTACCACCTCGCGTTCGCAGGCGTCTGTCGGGTGCTCGGACACCTCTACCGCGGGGAGCAGGAGCAGGCGGCAGCCCACGTCCGTGAGCTCCGGCGGGTGGCGGAGGCCTCGGGCAACCCGACCATGCGTGCGTTCGCGCGGTACTGCGACGGCGAGGTCCACCTCGACAGCCGACCGGACGAAGCGGCCGTGATGCTGGAGGAGGCGGCCGACCTGGCCGACAGCGTCGGTTGCCAGCTGATCCAGGGGGTCTCGCTGGTGTCGCTCGCGTCGCTGCAGGGCCGGCGGGGCCACACCCGTGAGGCGCTCCGCGTGTTCCGTGAGGTCGTGGCGCACTGGCGCCGCCTGGGCGACCACACCCACCAGCTGACCGCGTTGCGCAACCTCGTGGAGCTGCTCGCCCACGTCGGGGCGGACGAGCACGCCGCCGTGCTGTACGGGGCGGTGACCGCGGGCGACACCCCCACCTACGGCGTGGAGGCCGAGCGGCTGGCCGCGGCGTGGGGACAGGTCGAGGGGCGCCTGGGCACCGCGGTCGCCGAGGAGCTCGCGGCACGGGGTGCAGCGCTCAGCGCCACGCAGATGGGCGACGAGGC
>CAZDIF010000098.1:0-7763 GCA_964505365.1 uncultured Actinomycetota bacterium | reverse complement strand
GCCGTGCCCGCCTGCACGGTGTCGAAGAAGGCGCGGTTGACCTGGTCGGCCTCGGGGCCGAGGTGGTGGCCGACGAAGACGGTCGTGGCGAGGTCCAGCGTGAGCTGCCGGAAGGCGGGGTGGAACCGGAAGCCGGGCCCGGGGCGCCAGGCGTCCATCCCGTCGGCGAACGCCGCGTTCATGCCGGGCAGGTAGCGCTCGAGCCGCTGGCGGGTGAACGCCTGCTGCATGATGCGCCGGTGGTGGAGGTGCTCCTCGAAGTCCAGCAGCATCAGGCCGCGGTCGAAGAACGGGCCGATGAAGTGGCTCCACCCCGGTCCGTTGGCGAACGTCCGGTCGCGGTTCAGCAGCACCTCGCCGACGGCGTCCGGACCGACGACCTGCACCGAACGAATGCCGAAGGCCCGCGCCCACGACACGGGCCCGTACTGCTCCACCCGCTGCCGGATGAACCCGATGGGATCGCCGAACAGCTTGAACGAATAGCCGACGACGGGCGGGCCGGGATCCCCGAGCACGGGCTGCAGCCCGCTGCCCGCCGGGGGCTCGGCGAGCGCCTGGCCACGACCGCGGACCTGCTCGGTGATCTGGCGGGTCCGCATCCAGCTCCCTCGGGTCCGGCAGCAGTGAGACTGTATCAGTATGATCGTCTCACCGACCGGCGAGCGAGCCCGCGTGGACGACGGACACTTCCCACGCAGCACCTCGGTGCTGCGTCGCGTCATGGACGAGCGGGTCGTCAACCTCCTGTACGGGCAGCGGGCCCTCCTGCTCGGCGCGCTCGAGCCGATGGCGTTCACCGGCACGGTCCTGCACAGCCGGGCGACCCGCGACCAGCGCTACTACAGCCGGCTGGTGTCCACCGCCGAGATGTTCGACACGGTGATCCGCGGCTCGCGCACGGACGCGGACCGCGCCGTGCGCCGGGTGGCGGGCATGCACCGCCGCGTCCGTGGCCGCCTCGACGACGACCTCGGCCCCGGGTACCCGGCGGGCACCGCCTACGACGCCCACGACCCGTGGCTGTCGTGGTTCACCATGGCGGTGCTGTGCGACTCGGCCCACGCGCTGTACACGGCCTACGTCCGGCCCCTGCGGCCGGGCGAGGTCGAGGCCTTCCACCGCGACTGGAACCGGTTCGGTGAGCTGTTCGGCATGCCGCCCGAGGCCGCCGCCCCGGACTGGGCGGGGTTCCGGGCCCGCCTGGACGACTGGCTGGACTCCGATCGGCCCCACCTGCTCCCGCTGGCCCGGGCGGCGGGGCTGGCATCGCTGCAGCTGCCGCTGCCTCCACCGCTGCGAGGCGTCAACGACGCGACCTACCTCCTGGTGGTCGGGACGCTGCCACGGCGGGTCCGCACCGAGTTCGGGCTGCCCTGGACGCCAGCGCACCGACTGGCCCATCGGGTGCTGCGCGACACCCTTCGGACCACGCGACGGGTCACCCCGCGCGTGCTGGCCACCGGGCCGACGCTGCCCGTCGGTGGACGGTTGCTGCGCCACCTCGAGCCGCGGGCGCTCCCGCGGATCCGCCGTGCCCTGTCGCGGTCGGGGACACCCACGCCGGTGGGCTGATCAGTTCCGGGCGCGCTGGCGCTTCGCCGCGTACATGCGGTCGTCGGCGACCCGCACGAGGTCGTCGAAGTCGTCCCCGTCGGCGGGGAAGGTCGCGATCCCCGTCGACGCGCCGACCGTGACCTCGTGCCCGGACCACTCGACCGGTTCGGCCGCGGTGGCCTCGAGGTCCTCCGCGAGGGCCCGGGCCCCGAGAGCGTCGGTCTCGGGCAGCAGCGCCACGAACTCGTCACCGCCCACGCGGGCCATGGTGTCGGCCGTGCGCACGCGCTCGGCGAGCCGGCCGGCGATGTGGGCGAGCACCTCGTCGCCGACCCGGTGCCCGTACTCGTCGTTGACGGGCTTGAAGTCGTCGAGGTCGACATAGACGAGGCTGAACGGCCGATCCGCGCGACGGGCCTGTGCGGCGACCAGCTCGAAGCGCTCGTCGAGCAGGCGCCGGTTGGGCAGCCCGGTCAGCGGGTCGTGCAGGGACAGCTCGAGCACCGTCCAGCGGTCGGCGACGACGCGGTACACGAGGCCCGCGAGCAGCCCCGACACCACCAGGACGACCGCGGCCAGCCCGAGCGCGCGCCAGTCGGGTCCCGTGCCGCCCTCGGGCACCGCCGCGACCTCCCACATGCCGTCGGGGACCGCGAAGGTCGAGGTCACCACGCCCGGGCGGAACAGGCCCGGGTCCCCGTCGATCATGACCGGCGTCTCGCCCTCGTCGGGGACCGTGCGCAGGGCCCAGGCGATCGGGACGTCGTCGGTGCGGCGGTGCACCTCCTCCAGCAGGCTGTCCACGTCGAGGACGAGGCTGACCACGCCCCAGTAGCTCCCGTCGGGCAGGAACACCGGCGTGCGGTTGATCAGGCCCGTCCCACCCTGCACGAGCTCGACCGGCCCCGCCAGCACGCTGGACCGGGTGCGCCGGGCCTGCTCGACAGACGGGTACTGGTCCGGCAGGTCGCGGTAGGCGACGCCGACCACGGCCTCGTTGCCCTCGAGCGGGTGGACGTGGGTGATCACGTCGTCCGGCGCCAGCCCGAAGTTGCGCAGGTGCTCGCCCTGCTCGTACAGGTCGGCCAGCATCACCCGGATGTGGTCCTCGTCCTCGAGCGCGGGATGCGCGACGATGTAGGAGCGCAGGGCCACGCCGAGGTTGACGGTGAGGTACAGCTCCTCCTCGAGGGCGGCGCGCACGGTCCCGGCCTGTGTGAGCACCATGCGGTCGGCGGTGACCTGCCGCTGCACGCGGTCCAACTGGACCACGACGAGCCCCCCGGCGGCCAGGATCACGAACAACAGGACGCACAGCGACGCCAACCGGTGTCGACGCTTCTGCGCCCGATCCATGCCAGCCCCCTCGCGTACGCACCGAAGGCTACGGCGTCGAGGAACCGCCGCGTGACACAGAACGTCGGCCGGTGGCGGCGCGACGGGCCACGACTCGCCGCTCCAGGCGGGCGAGCAGGTCGTGCTCGACGGTCAGGCGGATCGGCAGGGTGCGGATGACGTCGGGCTGGAGGCGGTCGACGATGGCCAGCACGTGGAGGAACCGACGGAAACGCCGTTCCCGCCGCGCGTCCCAGGGCAGGCCGTACATCGCCCGGACGCGGGGCGGGAACAGCGCGGCGGCCGTCCACCGCAGGAACCGCCCCATCACCGGGCCGAGCAGACGTGGCACCTCCGGACGGAACGTGTAGCGGGCGACGTCCTGGCCCTCGGGCGTCGCCTGCAGCTCCTCGGCGACGACCCGGTCGACGTAGGCCTCGAAGTCCTCGAGCGTCTCGGGCATCAGCTCGCGGGGGATGCTGCATCCCTCGCCGAACAGCTTCTGCTCCTCGTAGTAGCGGGCCCGGTCGTGGGGCTGCAGCCGCCCGTGGACGCGCTCGTAGGCGAGCAGGGCCGTGCCGACCAGGGTGGCCCAGACCCACAGGCCGAGCTCCCGGTCCCGGGCGTCGTACCGCCGACCGTCGCGGGCGGTGCCGGTGACGGGCGTGTGGCGCCGCTCCATGCGGGCGGTCTGCCGCCGGGACACCTCGGGCGGCCCGAACGCGAGCTTCAGGACGGTGTCGAAGGTCCGCAGCGCCCGACCGAACGGGTCGCGCCGGTAGTCCGAGTGCTGGGCCACGCCCGCGGCCACGAGCGGGTGCGAGGTCTGCAGCAGCAGCGCCCGTGAGGACCCGAGGAAGCCCAGCATCGTCACCTCCCAGCTGGCGGTCCCGGGCCCGAGCGGCAGCGCCGACGGCGGGACGTACCCGTCGTCGGTGATGGCCGGTGCGTACCGGGTCACGGCAGCCACGGGCGGACCTGCTCGACCAGGGCGGCCGGGTCCTCGGCCACGGGGACGGCGTTGAGGATGGTGACGCCGGATTCCGCGAACGCGGCGATCCGTTCCTGCACGAACCCCGGGGACCCGACGAGGTTCATCCGCTCCAGCGCCTCGCGCGGCACGGCTGCCTCGGCCTCGCGCTTCTTCCCGTCGAGGTAGAGGTCCTGGATCTCCTTCGCCTCGGCCTCCCAGCCGTAGCGGACGAACAGGTCGTTGTAGAAGTTGTTGGTGCGCGACCCCATCCCGCCGACGTAGAGCGCCACCATCGACCGACCGAGGTCCAGCAGCTGGTCGCGCTGGTCGCCCTCGGCGATGGCCAGCATCCCGCCGGCGACCACCTCGAGCGGGGCGAGGTCGTCGGACCGCGCGCCCGTGCCCTCGGCGAGGGCCTCGCCCCACACCTCGTCGGCATGCTCCGGGACGTACAGGTGGGGGATCCAGCCGTCGGCGACCTCGGCGGTCATCGCCACGTTCCTCGGCCCCAGCGAGGCGACGAAGATGGGTACCCGGTTGCGCTCGGGATGGGTCAAGAGCTTCAGTGCCTTGCCCTGCCCGGTGCCGCGGTCGGCCGGCAGCGGCAGGGTCACGGTGCGGCCGTCGTAGGCGACCGGCTCCTCCCGGGCGAGGAAGGCGCGGACGACGTCGATGACCTCGCGGGTGCGCGTCAGCGGCCGCTCGTAGGCCACGCCGTGGAAGCCCTCGATCACCTGCGGCCCGGAGGCCCCGAGCCCCAGGATCGCCCGGCTGCGGGACACGTTGTCGAGCCCCGCGGCCGTCTGCGCGATCGCACCCGGGGTGCGCGAGAACACGTTCAGGATCGCCGAGCCGATCTCGACCGTCTCGGTCCTGGCCGCGAGGTAGCCCATCAGCGTCGGCGAGTCGAAGCCGTACGCCTCGGCGACCCAGACGATGTCGAGGCCGGCCGCCTCCTGCGCGGCGACCTGGTCAGCGGCAGCCCGCGGGTCGCCGGCGTACTGCAGGAAGTTGGCCAGTCGCACGGGCGGGTCCTGTCGATGTCGACGAACGAGCGTGAGACAATCCTACCGAGATCGTCTCACGCCTTCCAGCCGAGCCGATCAGCCGCCGCGGGCGTGGTCCAGCCACTGGTCGACGAGGTCGCGGTTGCCCTCGATCCAGTCGGCGGCGTCCTGGCGCACCTGCTGGTCGGAGTACTCGTCGACCCCGGCCATCCGGGCGTTCTGGTCGGCGATGTCCTGCAGCGGGATCTCGACGACCTCCAGGAGCCGGCGGATGGTCGGGTTCGCGTCGAGGAAGTCGCGGTTGGCGACCGCCCGGATGTCGTTGACCGGCCACCCCAGCTGGCAGGCGTCCGCGCCGGTGGCGCACCCGTCGAGGCCGTCGACGGTGGTGTCGGCCTCCTCGTCGGGCAGCGGCGGCGCCTCCAGCCAGACGACGTCCTCGCCGGGCACCATCACGTCGACCGTCCAGTTCGGCGTCCACGTGTAGAACAGCACCGGCTCGCCGGCCTCGACCCGTCGGCGGGCCTCGTCCATCAGGTCGCCGTAGTCGCCGACCACCTGCTCGACCTGCGAGCCCCACTCGGACTGGGCGAGGTGGTCCTCGATCGCGAGGTTGCAGCCCCACCCCTCGTTGCAGCCGAGCAGGTCGGCCAGCCCGTCGCCGTCATCGTCGAACGTGGCGGCCACGTCCGGGTCGGCGAGGTCCGTGACGGAGGTCATGCCGAGGTCCTCGGCCGTGGCCCGGTCCGCGAGGAACCCCTGCCGGGCGCCGGCGGGGACCTGCGTGCCGACCGGCTCGATCGGCTCCGACACGCGCTGGCCCGTCACGAGCTGGCTGTCGAGGTAGATCTCGTGCAGCGGGAACCAGCCGTTGGCCCAGAGGTCGAGGTCGCCGCGGGCCAGCGCCGGGTAGAAGGTCGCCGCGTCGCGGGTCTGCTCGGCCGGGTCGGTGACGTCGTAGCCGAGCTCCTCCAGCAGCAACTGGTGGATGGCCGCCTGCATGAACCCCGTGTCCCACGAGGCCCGGGCGAGCCGGACGGTGACCTCGCCGTTGTCGCCGCCCTCGCCCGGACCTCCGCCGGCGCCGGTGCCGAGGCCGGCGGTGTCACACGCCGCGAGGACGAGCGCGAGGACGACCAGGAGCGTGGTGGGCCGCCGCATCAGACCTCCTCTCCGGCCGTGGTCACCTCGTCGCTGCGTGGCCCGTAGGTCGGCCGCCCCGCAGCCGCCTCCTCGCGGTTGACCTGCTCGAGCAGGGCGCCGTGACGGGACCGGAACAGCTCCGCGTCGTAGTGCGCCTCCAGCAGGTCGAGTTCCTCGTGGAAGGCCTGGTACAGGCTCCAGCACAGCACCAGCAGCACGACCGTGAACGGCAGGCCGGTCGCGACCGAAGCCGTCTGCAGGGCGCTCAGTCCACCGCCGATCAGCAGGACGGCAGCCAGCAGGCCCTCCATGCTGGCCCAGAACACCCGCTGGGCCTTGGGCGAGTCCAGCTTGCCGCCGGAGGTGAGGTGGTCGACGACCAACGACCCGGAGTCCGAGGAGGTGACGAAGAAGGAGATCACCAGCAGGACCCCGGCCAGCGAGGTGACCGACGACAGCGGGAAGGCCTGCAGCATGTCGAACAGGGCGGTGGCGACGTTGTCGTTCACGGCGGTGGCGACGTCGCGGACGCCGTCCAGCTGCAGCTTCAGCGCGGTGCCGCCGAACACGGACATCCACAGGAAGCTGAGCAGCGACGGGACGATGATCACTCCGAGGACGATCTCCCGGACGGTCCGCCCCTTGGAGACGCGGGCGATGAACATGCCGACGAAGGGGGACCAGGAGATCCACCAGCCCCAGTAGAAGACGGTCCAGCTGCCCTGCCAGTCGGTGCCGGTGAAGGCCTCGTTCCAGAAGGCCAGTTCGGGCAGGGCGCTGCTGTAGAAGCCCAGGCTCTGCACGAACGCCGACGCGATGAACAGGCCGGGCCCCACGAGCAGCAGGAAGAGCATGAACACCGCCGCCAGCCCCATGTTCAGTTGGCTGAGCCGCTTCACGCCTCCGTCGAGCCCGGCGATCACCGACAGGGTCGCCATCCCGGTGATGCCGGCGATCAGCAGCACCTGGAACGCGGTCCCGTCGGGCCAGTTGAACAGGAAGTTGAGCCCGGCGGCGGCCTGACCCACCCCGAAGCCCAGCGACGTGGCCAGCCCGAACAGGGTCGCCAGCACCGTGAGGATGTCGATGGCGTTGCCCCACGGGCCGTAGATCCGTTCCTTGAGCAGCGGGTAGAACACCGACCGGAACGTCAGCGGCAGCCCGCGGTTGTAGGCGAAGAACGCCAGCGCCAGCGCGACCAACGCGTAGATGGCCCACGGGTGCACGCCCCAGTGGTAGAAGGTCGTGGCCAGGGCGGCCTTGCCGGCCTCGGGCGTGCCGGGCTCGACGCCGAACAGGGGTGCCGGGGCATTGAGGTGGAAGATGGGTTCGGCGACCGACCAGAACATCAGCCCGATGCCCATGCCGGCACTCAGCAGCATCGCGAACCAGGCGATGCGCGTGAACTCCGGCTTGGCCGTGGGGCCACCGATCCGGATCTTGCCGAACCGGCTGAACGCGAAGAAGGCCCCGGCGAACACGAACAGGTTCGCCGACAGGATGTAGAACCATCCGAACCCGCTATTCACGAAGTCGAGCACGGCGCCGAACATCGACTCGGCCTGGTCGGAGAACAGCAGCGTGTACCCGACGAACAGGGCCAGGAGCCCAGCTGTCCAGAACGTCACCTGCGGGTGCAGGTCGAAACCCCACCTGACGATGTTGGTGTCACCCGGTTCGCGGTCCGCCACCTCCGGGTAGAACTCGACGTCGGGGTCGATCTGGAGGCCGTGGAACCGGGCCCGTTG
>CAZDIF010000097.1:0-7799 GCA_964505365.1 uncultured Actinomycetota bacterium | reverse complement strand
TCACCCTCCGGCACCTTCAATGCTCGCACGATCGCACGTTCGGCCAATCCGAGGCAGGGGGTTACCGACAGGTCCCGACGAGAACAGCCACACCGCACGTCCCAGCAGCTGGCCGACGAAACGCTCGGCCAGCTGCTTCGCCGGCTCGAGCCAGTGGCCCGCGTACACGGCGCTGCCCAGCACGACTGCGTCGTAGTCCTCGAGTTCGGTCACCTCGTCGGGTTCGAGCAACGTCGTCTGGAATCCGTGTGACGTCAGCTGCTTGCTGATCGACTCCGCGATGTCGGCGGTGGCACCGTGCTTCGTGCCGCAGTAACCAGTACGTGCATGTCAGTACTCCAATTCGGTCGCCGTCTTGGGTCTCGACCCTGCAGCGAACCGGCAGGGTCCCGTTGACCGTGCCCGTCAGGGACTCCGGCGCGTTCCATGAGCCACCCGGGAGAGTCGGGGACCGGCACACGTGCCGGCCCCGACCCGTCGGTGCTACTTCGTCTCGGTCAGGTAGGCGGCGCTGACCCAGCCGACACCGTCGCCGGGGACGATGACTTCGCGCCACAGTTGGTCGCCGACGTGTGCGATGCGGCCCGTCGATTCGAACTCGGCGGCGTCGTGTGCCAGCGTGGCGACGATCGCGGCGTCGACGCCGGGGGCGTCGCGGACGTTGAGGACGTCGTTGGCGGTGACGCCGGTGACGTCCCAGTTGGCTCGTGGTTCTTCGTCGTACCGGACTGTTGCCGGCGGTTGGGCAGTCGGATCGTCGGCCGGGACATCATCGCCGGCCGGCGGCTCGACCGCAGGGTCGTCGGGTGTCGTGTCGTCCGCGCCGATGAGCCCGGTCGCGTAGCCGACCGTGAGGGCGACTGCGACCACGGCGATGATCGAGACGATCACCATCCAGATCCTGCGGCGATCGGGAGACGGTCCCGCCGGGGGCGTGGTCGATGCGTTGCGGTTCAGGGTCGGGGTTGTGGTCATGTCGGACCTCCGCCGGCAACTCCAGTGTGTGACCGCCGGCGACTGCAGTGTCGCCCCGGCAGACGCCGTGCCCCAGGGCCACATGTCCGGCGTCGACCACCCGAAGGTCCCGCGCCCCGCGGGGCATCCCGTGACATCCACCTCAAGAATGGGGCGGCCAGGTGCATTCCGGGCGCGGGGGTGGTCGCGCCTGGCGTCATCCGGTCAGGTGAGGACGGCCGGGCGTTGTGGGTGAGTGGCCGCGCGAAGCCCCCCGGCCACGGGTAGAACGCCTGAGCCTGGCGGATACCAGGAGCAGCGCCGCGATCACGAGCAGCGGCGCGTCGAGCACGACGAGCGACAGCGGGATCCAAGGACCATCAGTGACCCGTACCGCCAGCGCCACGAGGATCGGCATCGTCCCGAGCGCCAACAGGAGCACGCCGGCGTCACGGACACGTCGGATCGCGAGCACGGCGAGCGGCGCCGTCAGCGCCATCGTTACCACCCCGCGGACCGGGCCCGTGTCGTCCTCGAAGGACTGCCACGTTTCCGGGGCGAGCGCAGACCACAGGTGTACCCCAGCCATGACCACCACCAGCGCGATCAGCACCGGGCGGGCCAGGTCAGGGCGTCGCCAAGCCAGGAGCGAGAAGAGAACCATGGGCAGGACCCAGACGGCCACCAGCCCCAGGGCGGCCCATCCGCCAGGGTCGGTCAACGTCTCGCCGATGACGAACAGGCCAAAGAATCCCACGTACATCGCGGCGCCGATCAGCCCGGCGCCCTTGACGGCTCGCGAGGGCTCGTGGCGGTTCAGGTACGCGTAGATCGCCGGCGGCGCGAACACGATCACGGCGACCTGGAGCATCCAGACGTAACGCATGAGTCACACCTCCACCGGCATCGTCTGTCGTAGGGTCGCTCGATCACCCTGTAGCCACGCGCCCACCGGGCCTTTGGCTGGCGCGGTCACGCCGAGCCTGCCGGGGACACGGGCCGGGTGGCGGCCTTGCCCAGTTTCACGTCGACGCCACCGAAGAGTGCGGTGGCGCGAACCCGCAGCATGGGGGCGTTGGGGTCGACCGGCGCCGGGACATGGCTCTCGTGGCCGCCGAAGATGGCGGGTCCGTCGACGACGACATGCCAGCCGTACGGGACCTCGATGTCCACGCCGCCGAACAGCGCCACGGCGTCCAGGACTGCCTCGCCCTCGATCGCGGCTCCCGCGAGGTCGACCTCGGCGCCGCCGAACACGGCGGTCACCGACCCGCCGCGGAACCGCGACGCGGTGTTCACGGCCCTCCGTCCGGAGAACAGGCACACGACGTCGATCGTCTCGTCTGGCGAGACACTGCGGGTGGTCGCAGGCCGCCGAAGGAGTAGCCAGAGGCCCACCGCGATGATCGCCAGCGGCCAGATGATCGCCCAGACACTCGCGTCCAGCACGTCCGTGGTGATTCCGAGCAGCACCAGCCCCAGTACGCCGAACACGGTTGCGCTCACCCACCGCGGTGGGCGCGACAAGAGCTCGAGGGCTGCCCCGAGCAGGAACATCGTCGGCCACCACTCGGCCACCACGGCGCCGGCGTCCAACGCATCCTGCTGGTCGAGCAGGACCAGCGTTCCGGCGGCAACGAAGCTCGTGCCCAGCAGTGCACGCCCGGTGTTCATGGCGGCCTCCTTGTGTCGTGCCCTGGAACACGTCGGGCCGACCCGACCACCACCGTGTCAGGGCGACGTCGACGGCAGCAGGGCCCTCCGGCCCCGCCGCATCGGGCCGTGCGGCCCTCCCCGTTGTGCCGCCCACCGGAGATGATGACGTGGCTGAAGACCGACGAGACGACCATGACCAGGTCGTGGGATCTGACCACGGCTGCCGATCGATACGGCTCCGTCCCTCCGCTCCCCCCACCGCCGCCGCCACCGCCGTCGGCTCGGCTCGCACGTCCGCGGGACGACCGGGTGGTGGCCGGCGTCGCCAGTGGACTCGCCCGCTACGTCGGAGTCGACCCGGCTCTCGTCCGCATTGTCTTCGTCCTGCTGACCGTGTTCGGCGGCTCTGGCCTGCTGGCCTACCTGATCGCCTGGCTCGTGATCCCCGACGAACCAGTCGGTGATGGCCCACCCGTCCCCGGCGTGCAGGGTCCGGCGGCGCTGCGCCTGATCGCGGGTGTCGTGCTTGTCCTGCTGGGAGCCTCGTGGCTGCTGGGCCAGGTCGTACCCCACGTCAGCCGGGTCACCTGGCCTGTCTCTCTGATCGTCCTCGGCATCGTGATCGTGACCGCAGGAGTCCGACGATGAGCACCACGGCCGACACCCGACCTCCGTCCGCACCGCCAACGCCGCCCCTGCCGCCCCCGCCGCCCCCGCCTCGTCGATCCCTCGTCGGCGTGACCGTGGGGCTGGTCTTCATCGCGCTCGGCGTCGTGACCCTCCTGATCGCGCTGGGGGTGGACCTCTCCCTCGCTGCCGTTGGTCCCGCCCTGCTGGTGTTGCTCGGCCTGGGCGTCGTCGCCAGCGCAGTCCGCGGTGAACCATCCGATGGGTTGCTGGGCTTCGCCGTCTTCGTGGGCATCCTGCTCGCGCTGGCAGCGCTGGCGGGATCCGTCCTGGACGTGCCGTTGCGTGGGGGCATCGGCGAACGCCAGCACCGTCCTGAGCGTGCGGCTGAGATGCCGTCCGAGTACCAGCTGCTGATCGGCAGCCTGCAGGTGGACCTGCGGGACGTCCACCTCCCGGCAGGGACGACCGAGATCAGCCTGTCCACGGCGATCGGCGAAGTGGAACTCCAGCTCCCGGCAGATGTCGAGGTGGCCGTCGACACGGACGTCGGGGGTGGCAGCGCCACGGTCTTGGGCGTCACCAACGAAGGCCTGTCCGTCGACAACGACCGGCAGACCGACGGGTACACGGGTGCAGACCGTCGACTTCGCATCCATGTCGGCGTGGGGCTCGGCGAGGTCCGCGTCACCCGTTGACCCCGCTCCGGGCCGAATGGCCCGGTGAGGGGGGCCGAGTGGCCTCTGTGACGCAGCCGGAAGACGGCTCACGATGGAGCGCAACGAGAACCGATCGGGAGCCCCTGCCGATGAAGACCGCAAGATCAACCAGTGCCCAAGGCGTACATGCGATCATGCATCCGCCGGCCGGCACTGGAGTGTCAACCAACCGCGACCCTCAGGCGCACAACGTCGACTGGGTGGTCGCGTACGCGGTTGGACTGGCGGTCGCCCGGCCCCCGATGCTCGATGCCGTCCAAGCCCTCCAGCTGGCAGCGGGCGCTCACGAAGGTCTCCTTGATCGGGCACGCATCCGGATCCGGGACCTGACCGCTGTCGATGAGGATGTTCGAGCACGGGCGGTCAGCATCCTGGCGATCGCGTCGGGATCCGCTGTGGCGTGTGGGTGAGGTAGCCGTCGCCGCTCACCCACGAGTGCGTCGGGACAGGGCGGCGTGTCCCGCGACACTCGCGTTCACGACTGGGGCCGCCAGGTGCGTTCATTGGAGCCAGTCCATCTCGTGGCGGTCCGGTGCCGTTGGGCCGCCCATTCGAGGGACTACCGGCCCTGCTCAGGGGACATTGCGCCCGGTTTGCTGTGTGCAGGTTCCGCAAGCGAGGGACGGCACATGGGCATCACCGCTGCACACCACCCGGCACGGCCACGACGGCAGGATCGACGACATCTTCGGCACATGGCAGCTCGTTGGCGCCCCGCCGTATCTGCTGACCTTGTCGCCGGCGGTGGCAGGGTCGGCATCAAGCTGCGGCTGCTCACTGCCCCGAGCCGACGCACGACACCAGGACTGGGACTGCCATGGACCCCACGCTCGTGACGATGGACGAGGACGCCTGCATCCACCTGTTGACCGAACACACCGTCGGCCGACTCGCACTCAACGACCCCCTCGGCCCCCTGGTGGTGCCAGTCAACTATCACTGGCTGGATGGGGACATCCTGCTCCGCTCGAACGACGGGACCAAGCTGTCGGCCGCCCGACACCACCAGCCCGCGAGCCTCCAGGTCGATCATGTGGTTTCCGACCGCCGGGTCGGGTGGAGTGTGCTGGCCCGAGGACGACTCAGCGAAGTCACCGGCGCTGAGCTGGCCAATCTCGGGTCGCAGGTCCCGATGCCCTTCACTGCCCGGGACGGCGAGGCCCACATCATCCGCCTCACGCCCCGAGCGATCAGCGGTCGACGCATCCCCCTTCCCGCCGACGTCCCGCCCGGCTGGTATCGGGAGACCATCCTCGACTCCCACCTCTTCGTGGAGGACCCATGAATGCCCACACACCCGCCTCACCCGCGCCGGCTGGCCGGAAGCGTCGGCGTCTGCGCACCCTGGACGCGGCCACCTGCTGGGATCGCCTGCAGTCAGCCACCGTCGGCCGTGTCGTCCGCGTGGTCGACGGTGTCCCAGCCATCGCACTGGTCAACATCGGTGTCGACGGCGGCGAGATCGTGTTCCGCAGCGACCGCGGTGGCCGCCTGGCCGAAACCTTGGCGCGTCCGGGCGTGCCCGCCACCATCGAGGTCGACGGGCTGTCCACCAGTACGCGGACCGGGTGGTCGGTGGTCGCGCATGGCCGTCTGATTCCTGTGCTCGACACGGTGGAGGCGGCGGGACTCGACCGGCGCCAGCCGGCGTCCTGGCTGCTGGGTGACCACGACGGCGTGTGGATCCGCTTCCGCGTCGATGAGATCACCGGCCGCGAGGTCGAAGAGGCCCCGTCGACGGGATGAGCGACCAGAGGGTCGTGGTGTGCTGCTCGGACTGCTCGCCGCATCCTTGACGGTGATGTGGGTCAGCGGGCGCTCGGGTTCGTGGTCACCGGGGAGCTCCCCGCGGAGGGGGCCGCGGCTCGTTGTCGCCGTCTACGCCTGCAGGCGTGGCTGCTGGTGTGGCCACGACGCACCAGCCGGGGCGGCACCGCCACGAGGACCACGACCGCGACTCGGCAGACGTGTCCGGGGCACCCGTCGCCCGATGACCGGGCGGCTACAGCTCGACGGGGGTGGAGATCTCTATGACCCGCAGCAGTGGCAGGCCGAACCAGGTGGCGGCCGGTGTCGCGTTGCGGCGGATGAGGGCGAAGAGGCGCTCGCGCCAGCGGGCCATGCCGGGCCGGCCGGTGACGACGACGGTCTCACGGCCGAGGAAGTAGGTCGTGTCCTGGTTGTCGATGCCCAGGTGGTCGTGCAGGTCGGTGGCCACGTTGGGGCGTTCGAGGAACCCGTAGTGGATCTCGACCTGGCTGATGCCCGGTCGGAGCCTAGTGGCGCGGATGCGTTCGGCGCCGTGGCGGCGTGGCACGCGGTCGGTGACAACGCTGACGGCCAGGACCTCTTCGTGCAGCACGTGGTGGGACCGGAAGTTGTACAGCAGGGCGGGCGGCGTCACCCCGGGGGTGCCGAACAGGTAGACGGCGGTGCCGGGCACCCGGGGCGGGTCGAGGCGCAGGGCACTGTCGAGGAAGCCGGCCAACGGGACGGCGCCCCGCCGAGCACGCTCGCGGACGATCCGCCGCCCGGTGTGCCAGGTCGTCAAGACCGTGAATACCGCCCCGCCGACGATCACCGGGAACCATCCGCCATGGGGGACCTTGGGGAGGTTGGCACCGAAGAAGGCCAGATCGATGGCCAGGAACAGCCCGCACAGCGCTGCCGCGGTGGGGACGGGCCAACGGAACCGTTCGCGGACCACCAGGTAGAACAGCATCGTGGTGATGGCCATGGTCATGGTCACCGCCACCCCGTAGGCTGCCGCGAGGTTGGTCGACGCCCGGAAGCCGACCACGAGCCCGACACAGGCGACCATCAGCGCCCAGTTGACGGACGGGACGTAGACCTGGCCGCGTTCGGTGGCCGAGGTGTGCACGATTCGCATGCGGGGCAGGTAGCCGAACTGGGCCGCCTGCATGGTCAGTGAGAACACCCCGGAGATCAGTGCCTGCGAGGCGATCACGGTCGCGAACGTGGCCAGCACCACCAGCGGCGTGGCCGCCCAGCCGGGCGCGAGCCGGTAGAACGGGTTGTCGATCGCCTCGGGACGTGCGATGAGCAGCGCGCCCTGGCCGAGATAGTTGAGCAGCAGGCCCGGCAGCACCCACGTGAACCAGCTGAGGCCGATGGGCCGCCGTCCGAAGTGGCCCATGTCGGCGTACAGCGCCTCGCCGCCGGTCACCACCAGGAACACCGACCCCAGCGCCAAGAAGCCCGTCGTCCCGTTGGCCGCGAAGAACTGGGCGCCGTGCACCGGGTTTACCGCTGCCAGCACCCCGGGCTGGTCGAGGACGTGGACGAGCCCGAGGAGTCCGAGGACGGCGAACCAGGCGATCATGACCGGCCCGAACACCCGACCGACGCGGCCGGTGCCCCACCGTTGGACCAGGAACAGGACCACGAGGATGGCCGTGGCGATCGGCACGGCGTACTCGGCCAGGCCTGGGGCAGCGACCTCGGTGCCCTCGACCGCGGCCAGCACCGAGATCGCGGGGGTGATCATCCCGTCGCCGTACAGCAGGGCCGTGCCGAACAGGCCCAGCAGGACCATGGCGCGACGGCGACGGCGGGGCGTGGTCAGCGGCGGGATCAGCGAGGTCAGGGCCAGGATCCCACCCTCACCGTCGTTGTGGGCGCGCATCACGAAGGCCAGATACTTGACAGAGATGACGATCACCAGCGACCACACGATCAGCGACAGCACCCCGAGGACGTTGGCCTCGGTCACCGCCAGTTCGTGGCCCGCACCCTCGAACGACTCTCGCATCGCATACAGCGGCGAGGTGCCAATGTCGCCGTAGACGATTCCCAGGGCACCCATGGCCAGCAGCCCGGTAC
>CAZDIF010000096.1:1819-7853 GCA_964505365.1 uncultured Actinomycetota bacterium | reverse complement strand
CTGCTTGAACCACAGCTCGTAGGCCTGGTGGACGACGATGAACAGCATCTCGTCGTGTGCCGGCTGGCCGTGGCGCGCGCTCTCCAGCTGCTGGCAGGACAGCAACCGATCCAGATGGAGGTAGTCCGCGTAGTACAGGCCTTCAGACATCGGTCCTCATCCCTTTGTGGCGTGGTCACGGAGGGCGTTGCGATCGACCTTGCCGAGGTGGGTTCGCGGGAACTCGTCGACGACGTGCACCTCCCGCGGGTGCTTGTACGCCTCCAGGCGGTCCAGGCAGTGCTGCTGCACCGCGGAGGCCAGCCCCGGGTCGTCGGTCGTCGCGGTCACGAACGCGATGGGCTCGAGCAGGCCGTCCGCGTTCTCGACGCCGAGAACCACCGCGCCGGTGACGGCGTCGTGCTCCAGCAGGACGCCCTCCACCTCGGCAGGGATCAGCCACTGGCCCTTGACCTTGATGGCGTCGTCGCCCCGGCCGACGTAGGTGACGTACCCCTCGGCGTCGCGCCGGACGAGGTCGCCGGTGACGACCCACGCGCCGCGGAACACTTCCCGCGTGCGGGCCATGTCGCGCCAGTACCCGATGGCGCGCGAGTCACCCGCCACCCACAGCCGCCCGACCTCGCCGTCCGGCACCGGGGCGTCGGCCTCGTCGCGGACCTCGACCGTGAACCCCGGTACGGCCCGGCCGAGGGTCCCCGGCCGCACCTGGCCCGGCAGGTTCGACAGGAAGATGTGCCACATCTCCGCGGTGCCGAGCCCGTCGAGCACCTCCACCCCGAAGGTGTCCACCCACCGGTGGTACAGGGCCGGTGGCAGCGCCTCGCCCGCGGACGTCGTGAACCGCAGGCTCGACAGGTCCTGCGCGGCCGCGTCCGGGTGGTCCAGCATCTTCGTCATCATGGAGGGCACGTTGACGAGGATCGTGGGCCGGTGGCCCGCGATCTGCTGGAACAGGAGCTCGGGCGTCGGGTGATCGGGGGACAGCACCGCCGACGCGCCCACCGAGAACGGGAAGAACAGGTTGGCCCCCGTCGCGTAGCCGAAGTACAGGCGTGGCACCGAGACGGTGATGTCGTCGGCCCGGTAGCCCACCGCCTGCTTCGCGTACCGCTCCGTCGTGTTCGCGAACGACCGGTGGGTCTGGACGGCGACCTTGGGCAGCCCGGTCGTGCCGCCCGAGAACAGCCAGATCGCCGGGTCGTCGGGATGGGTGGCCACGGCCTCGAACGAGTCCCCGGGGGTCCGGTCGTCGAGGGCGAGGTGGTCGCCCGCGTCGCCCCCGACCACCAGCAGGTGCAGGTCCACCTCGGCGGCGGCGATCGCCTGCTCGAACCGGTCCACGATCCCCGCGTCGACCACGGCGGCGCGGACCCGGCCGAATCCGAGGATCCCGGCCAGCCGGTCGACCGGCTGCTCGGGGTTGACCATCACGACCACGGCGCCCGCCTTGAGGATGCCGAACAGCGCCCCGACGAAGGCCTCGCCGTCCGGCAGGGCGACCACCACGCGCTCCTCGGGGCGGACGCCGGCCCCCTCGACGAGGGCATGGGCGAACCGGCTGGCGAGGTGCTCGACCTCGGCGTACGTGCGCGTGCCGTCGGGCAGGTGCAGGGCGACCCGGTCCCCGTGCCCCTCGGCGAGCCGGTCGGTGAGGAAGTGCTCAGCGATGCTGAACCGGGACGGGAGGTCGAGCGTGATCATGCCTCCCGCCCTTCGACGACGTCCGCCAGCCGGTCGACCTGGTCGGGGTCGGCGACGGCCGGGAACAGGATCAGGTGCTCGCACCCGGCATCGGCCAGCCCCTGCACGTGCTCGTGCACCTGCAGCGGCGAGGTCAGCAGCCCGTCGGCGATCCGGGTGGCGAACGGCCCGGTGAACGCGTAGTAGTCGAGCAGGTACGCGCGTCCCTCGTCGGCGGCCTCGCCGAGCGCGAAGTAGTCCATGGCCCAGCGCCGCGGACGGCCGGGACGGCCGTGGTCGGTCCACGCGGCCAGCGCCTGGTCCGCCTGGCGGGCGAAGACCCGGGGCGGGCCACCGCTGAAGATCCACCCGTCGGCGTGCCGGGCCATCCGCCCGAACGCGGGACCGCTCATCCCGCCGACCAGCAACCGCGGTCCCTCGCGGGTGGCTGCCGACGGGGTGATCGCTCCCTCTTCCCACATGTCCCGGAGCCGCTGGAGCTGCTCGCCGAGGCGATCGCCACGGCCGGCGCGGCCGAACTCGTCGAACTCGTAGTCCTCGCCCCGCGCCCCGATCGCCGTGCCCAGCGTCAGCCGCCCACCGGACAGCGCATCGAGGGTGATCACCTGCTTGGCCAGCGTGGCCACCTCCCGCAGGGGGGCGATGAGGATGGAGGTGACGAGCTGGATCCGTTCGGTCACCGTCGCGGCCGCCGCGAGCGTCATCAGCGGTTCGTAGCTGTCGTACCGGATGCGGTCGAGCACGCCGAGGCTCGCGAAGGGGCCCTGGTCGGCCGCCCGTGCCCAGTCCGCCAGCACGCCCGGACGCGTGCCGGGGACCGTGGTCGGCAGTCCGATCCCGATGTCCACGTCCGGTCCTTTCACCTGGTGTGGGAGAGCCACGGTGGGTCCGCTGGCAGCGGCCGCAGCAGCACGAGGTCGGCCCACCCGCCCACGAGCAGGTGGTCGGCCGCCGCCAAGGTGGTGATGCCGCCGCCCAGCAGCGTCGGCACGTCCGCCTCGTTGCGGACGAGGTCGGCCAGCGAGGCGTTGAAGGGGCCCGTGTAGTCCGGCCGGTCGGCCGCCGTGGTCTGCCCGGACACGACGTCGAGCAGGTCCGCCCCATGGGCGGCCAGCTCCCCGGCGATCGCCACGGCATCCGCCTCGGTGCTGCCGCCCCGCTGCCGATCGTCGGCCGTGAACCGGACCACGAGCGGGCGATCGTCCGGCCATGCCTCCCGGACGGCCTCCAGCACCTCCAGCGGGAAGCGCAGGCGTCCGGCGAGGTCGCCGCCCCACTCGTCGTCACGGTGGTTCGTCAGCGGCGACAGGAAGCTGGCGAGCAGGCGGCCGTGACCCATGTCGACCCCGAGGACCGCGACGTCGGTCCGAGCAACGCGGCCGGCAGCCTCCGCGAACTCGTCTCGGACCCGGTCCATGCCGGCCCGGTCCAGGGCATGGGGGACCGGCAGGCCGGGCCCGTACGCCTGCGCCGACGCCGACACGGTCGACCACGCCGCGTCACGAGGCAGCGGACGGTCGGCGCCCCGTCGGCGAGGCTGCATCGCGCCGCGGGGGCCCGCGTGGCCGAGCACCAGCCCGACGGGGGCGTCCGCCCGCGCGGCCACCTCGCCCCAGGCGTCCTCGTGGGCGGCATCCCAGAGCCCGACGTCGCCGGGGGTGACGCGGGCGTCCGGGGCGACCGCGACCTGGTCCACCAGCACCAGCCCCGCCCCGCCGCGGGCCAGGGCCTCGATCCGGTCGGCCAGTGCCGGGGTGGGTCGGCCGTCGTCGGCGTCGTCGGCGTGCTCGGGCGCGACCACCACCCGATTGGCCAGCGCACGGTCGCGCAGTCGGAACGGCGCCAGCGACGGCGGTGGTGGGACGACCCGGGGCGCCGGGAGCCCGCTCGCCTCGGCGAACCACTGGTCGACCGCCCGCACGAGCGCGGGGTCCCGGCGACGCAGGTTGTCGTGGTCGACGCGGGTGGAGCGGGTGAGGAGGCGGTAGGCGAACTGCGGTGGCGCCAACCCCCAGTAGCGCCGGGAGTGGGCGAACCAGTCGAGGCTGTCCGCGGCCATCGCCTGCGCCCGCTCGACCCGTGGGCGCCGCTCGGCCTCGTAGCGCAGGAGCGCCTCGTCCAGGTCCGGGGTCCGCGCCACCTCCCCGGCCAGCGCCATGGCATCCTCCATGGCCAACTTCGTGCCGGACCCGATCGAGAAGTGCGCCGTGTGTGCGGCGTCGCCGAGCAGGACCGTGTTGCCGTGGGACCACCGTCGGGTCCGGACCGTGTGCCAGTCCAGCCAGCGGGAGTGGTTGCCGATCAGCTCGTGCCCGTCGAGGTGGGCCTTGAACAGCTCCTGCAGGAACGCGATCGTGTGCTCGTCGTTGGCCCCGGGCGGGAGCTCGGCGGCGTCGACCGCGTCCAGCCCGGCGGCCTGCCGCGTGTCGCGGGTGCACTCGACGATGAAGGTGCTGCGGGTCTCGTCGAACGGGTAGATGTGGGCCTGGAACAGGCCGTGCGGGGTCTCGAGGAAGATGAACGTGAACGCGTCGAACACCTTCGAGGTGCCGAGCCAGATGAACGTCGACCCCTCCCGCGTGATCGACGGCCCGAACCGGTCCGACCAGTGGGTGCGCACCGTGCTGTTGGCGCCGTCGGCCCCGAGGAGCAGGTCTGCCTCGTCGGCCAGCCCGTCGATGTCCGAGACCTCGTCGTGGAACCGCAGGTCGACGCCGAGCTGCCGTGCCCGGTCCTGCAGGAGCTGCAGCAACCGGTGGCGGGAGATCGCCGCGAACCGGTTGCCGCCGGCCCGGATGTGCTCGTCGCGGTACCGGATCTCCACGGGGTCCCACCGGGCACAGGCCGCCATGAGCGCGTCATGGGTCACGGCGTCCGCGTCCTCCAGCTCGGCCAGGGTCGCCTCGGAGAACACCACGCCGAAGCCGAAGGTGTCATCGGGTGCGTTGCGCTCGTGGACGCTGATGGCGGCGTCGGGATCGGCCAGCCGCAGGAGGATCGACGCGTACAGCCCGCCCGGGCCACCGCCGATGATCGTGATCCTCACGCCCGCCGCTCGCCTCCGGTTGCTCGCCCGCCAGTACACAGACGAGCCGGCGGCCGCGCAAGGGCCCGAGCGCGGGCCGCCACGTCACGGCATCGGCGACGGCGCCTGCCTACGGTGCCGCGGACGGGAGACGGAGGAGCAGGCCATGGCACCGGCGACGCTGCTCCCCGACGCCCGGGAGCGGCTGCTGGGCGAGGTCCGTCAACTCGCCCGGGAGGTGCTGCGGCCCGTCGCCGACGCCGGCGATCCCGGACGGGTGAACCGCCGCCTGGTGGCCGCGCTGGCCGAGCACGGACTGCTCCCGCGGTTGTTCCCCACCGACCTCGGCGGGACCGCCGACCCCCGACCGACGGCCACGGAGCTGTGCGTGCTGCGGGAGGCCATGGCCGGCGTGTGCCCGGCCGCGGAGACGGCCTTCGCCGTCCAGGGGCTGGGGGCCCACCCGATCCTGCAGGCGGGGCGCCCCGAGGTCGTGCGGCGGTGGATCCCCGCCGTCGCCCGTGGTGAGGCGGTGGCCGCCTTCGCCCTGACCGAGCCCGATGCCGGCTCCGACGCGGCGGCGCTGTCGCTGCGGGCCGAGCCGGACGACGGCGGGTACCGCCTCACCGGGGTGAAGCAGTGGATCTCGCACGCCCCGGACGCCGACGTCTACACGCTCTTCGCCCGCACGACCGCCGATGCCGGGGCGCGTGGCGTGACGGCGTTCGCGGTGCCGGGTGACGCCCCGGGGCTGACCGGCGCACCGGTGGCGCTGATCTCCCCGCACGCCATCGGGCGGATCGAGCTGGACGGGGTGTACGTGCCGGCCGAGGCCGTGCTCGGCGAGGTCGACCACGGGTTCCGCGTAGCGATGCAGACCCTCGACCTCTTCCGTCCCAGCGTCGGGGCGGCGGCCGTCGGGATGGGGCAGGCGGCCGTCGACGCGGCGCTGGACCGGGCCACCGACCGTCGGGCGTTCGGGGGGACCCTGAAGGACCTGCAGGGGGTGAGCCATCCGCTGGCCGATGCCGCGACCGCGCTGCAGGCGGCCCGGCTGCTCGTGTACGACGCGGCGGCGGCCCGCGACGCCGGGGACCGGACCACGAGGCAGGCCGCCATGGCCAAGCTGTTCGCGACCGAGACAGCCCAGCAGGCCATCGACGTGGCGCTGCAGGTGCACGGGGCCGCCGGCCTCGAGGAGGGATCGCTGGTCGGCGAGCTGTACCGGGAGGTGCGCTCCCTCCGGATCTACGAGGGCGCGTCGGAGGTGCAGCGCACGATCATCGCCCGCGAGCTGTACCGGGA
>CAZDIF010000096.1:0-1719 GCA_964505365.1 uncultured Actinomycetota bacterium | reverse complement strand
GTCGCGTGCGACGTCACGGACGCCGACGCAACGGAACGGCTGGTCGATGACGCCGGACCCGTCGACGTGCTGGTGGCGTCGGCCGGGATCGCCACCTCGGCGCCCCTGGCACGGACGAGCCTCGAGGAGTGGCAGCGGCAGCTGGACGTCAACGCCACCGGCGTGTTCCTCGCCATGCGGGCCGTCCTGCCGGGCATGCGCGAGCGGGACCGCGGGCGGGTCGTGGTCGTCGCCTCCGTCGCCGGGCTGGCCGGTGCGCCCTACATCACGGGCTACGCGGCCTCGAAGCACGCCGCCGTGGGGCTGGTGCGCTCGGCCGCGGCCGAGGTCGCCGGGTCCGGCGTGACCGTCAACGCGGTCTGCCCCGGCTACGTCCGCAGCGACATGACCGACCGGACGATCGA
This sequence comes from uncultured Actinomycetota bacterium, assembly GCA_964505365.1. GTDB lineage: Bacteria > Actinomycetota > Nitriliruptoria > Nitriliruptorales > Nitriliruptoraceae > CAWCLK01. The sequence goes on along the minus strand of CAZDIF010000096.1, from coordinate 1,315 downwards.
GCGGATCGCGACGTCCACCGGGCGGTCCCGGGCGGAGGCGCTCGGCATCCTGGAGCGCGGGCAGCCGCTGGGACGACTGGTCGAGCCCGAGGAGGTGGCCGACGCGGTCGCGTGGCTGTGCGGCGACGGGGCGGCGGCGGTCAACGGCCAGGCGATCGTCCTCGACGGTGGAGGAGTACAGGCATGACCTTCCGCGCCAGTGCTGGGTTCACGGAATCGTGGGACCACTTCGACCTCGAGGTCGCCGACGGGGTGGCGACGATCCGGTTCAGCCGCCCGGACCGGCTGAACGCCCTGACGTTCGACGTGTACGCGGACCTGCGGGACCTGTTCACGGAGCTGCCCCACCGCGACGACGTGTCGGCGGTGCTGCTCACCGGATCGGGGCGGGGGTTCTGCTCGGGCGGTGACGTCGACGAGATCATCGGCGAGCTCGTGTCCATGCAGACGCGGGAGCTGCTGGACTTCACCCGGATGACCGGGGCGGTGGTGCAGCTGATGCGGGAGATCCCCCTGCCGATCGTCGCCGCGGTCAACGGCGTGGCGGCCGGCGCCGGGGCGGTGCTCGCCCTGGCGGCCGACCTGCGGGTCCTCGCACGGTCGGCGTCGTTCCGGTTCCTGTTCACCAGCGTCGGGCTGTCCGGGGCGGACATGGGCGTGGCCTACCTGCTGCCGCGGCTGGTCGGACTGGGACGGGCCACCGAGATCCTGCTGTTCGGCGACCGTCTCGATGCGGCCGAGGCGGAGCGCCTCGGCCTGGCGATGCAGGTCGTCGAGGACGACGAGCTGCCGGCCACCGCCGGCGCCACGGCCCGACGCCTCGCCGAGGGGCCGACCATGGCCTACGCCGCGACCAAGTCGCTGCTCAGCCGCGAGCAGGACATGAGCCTGTCCGGGGCGATCGAGCTGGAGGCGATGACCCAGGCCCTGCTGATGACCACCGAGGACCACCGCGAGTTCTACGCGGCCTTCCGCGAGGGCCGTGACCCGCAGTGGCGAGGACGGTGAGGAGCGCGATGGCCGACACCCCGCACCACCTCGTCAACCCACCCGAACTGGTGGCGCCGATCGGCTTCAGCCACGCGGTCGTGGCAGAGCCCGGACACAGCGTCCACCTCGGGGGCCAGACCGGCCACCGGCCCGACGGCACGATCCCGGACGGGCTGGTCGCCCAGTACGAGGCGGCGGTGGTCAATGTCGCGACAGCGCTGGCGGCCGCCGGCGCCCGCCCCGAGCACCTGGTGTCCCTGCACGTCTACACGACCGACGCGGCGGCGTACCGGGACCACCTGCCGGAGCTCGGCGCGGCCCACCG
>CAZDIF010000095.1:0-7854 GCA_964505365.1 uncultured Actinomycetota bacterium | reverse complement strand
GACACCTACCGGTCCAAGCCGTTCCGGGCTCGGGAGCTGGATGGCCCGCATCTGTTGACCATCCAGGTGGCGCCGGACGACTGCACCGGGTGCCATGTCTGTGTGGAGCAGTGCCCGGCCTCCAGCAAGCAGGTCGCGGGGCACAAGGCAATCAACATGGAACCGGTCGAGCAGCACCGGGAGGCCGAGCGTGCCAACCTGGCGTTCTTCGAATCGATCCCGCGGTTGGACCGCACCCTGCTGCCCCACGACACGGTGAAGGGGTCGCAGGTTCTCGAGCCGCTGTTCTCCTACTCCGGTGCCTGCGCCGGCTGTGGCGAGACGCCCTACCTGAAACTGGTCACCCAGCTGTTCGGGGACCGGATGATCGTGGCCAACGCGACCGGGTGCTCGTCGATCTACGGGGGCAACCTGCCGACCACCCCGTGGGGCGCCAACGGTGAGGGTCGAGGCCCGGCCTGGTCCAACAGCCTGTTCGAGGACAATGCCGAGTTCGGCCTGGGCCTGCGGCTCGGGCTGGAGCAGCAGCGGGAGGCAGCCCGTCACCTGCTGGGCGGGCTGGGCGGTGTCGTCGGTGACGAGCTGGTCCGTGCCGTGCTGGACGCGGACCAGTCCGACGAACCCGCCATCGTCGCCCAGCGCCATCGGGTCGAGGAGCTCCGGCGGCGCCTCGCCGAGGCCGAGCAGGACCCGCCGGTGGGTCACCTGCGGACGCTGCTGCCGGCGCTGGTGCGCAAGGACGTCTGGATCGTCGGAGGCGACGGCTGGGCCTACGACATCGGGTTCGGCGGACTCGACCACGTGCTGGCGTCCGGTCTGGACGTCAACGTGCTGGTCCTGGACACCGAGGTGTACTCCAACACCGGCGGCCAGGCCTCCAAGGCCACGCCGCGCGGCGCCGTGGCCAAGTTCGCGACGGCCGGCAAGTCCACCCCGAAGAAGGACCTGGGCGCGCTGGCCATGCAGTACGGCACCGTGTTCATCGCCCAGGTCGCCCTGGGCGCCAACGAGGTCCAGACCGTCCGGGCCCTGCACGAGGCCGCCGCATGGAACGGGCCCTCGCTGGTCCTGGCGTACTCGACCTGCATCGCCCACGGGTTCGACATGCGCAACTCGATGCACCAACAACGCGACGCGGTCAAGAGCGGCTACTGGCCGCTGTACCGGTTCCGCCCGCAGTACGAGGAGCACGCCAAGCCGTTCCACCTCGATTCACGCAAGCCGTCGATGCCCGTCGCAGAGTTCGCCCGTTCGGAGGGGCGCTTTGCGATGTTGGAGCGGTCCGATCCAGAGCGTGCCCGCCACCTGATGACGCTGGCCCAGGCCGACGTCGACGAGCGCTGGCGCTACTACGAGCAGCTGGCCGGCGTAGAGCGCACCGTTCCCCACGAGCCGGGGGCGATCGTCGACCAGTCAGGCGTCGCGGCCGAGGAGGTGCCATGATGGACCTGTCCACCACCTACCTCGGATTGTCGCTTCGGTCACCGATCGTGGCGTCGTCGGGTCCCCTCACCGGGCGGCTCGAACCGCTTCGGCAGCTCGAGGACGCCGGCATCGCTGCCGTGGTGCTGCCGTCGCTGTTCGAGGAGCAGGTGGTCCACGACGAAGTGCAGACCACCCAGCTGTTCTCGCTCGGGGCGGACGGCAACCCCGAGGCGACGAGTTACTTCCCCGACCTCGCCGACATCGAGTCCGTGACCGACCGGCACCTGCGTCACGTCGAGGAGGCGCGACGGGCGGTGGACGTCCCGGTCATCGCCAGCCTCAACGGCAGCACCCCCGGCGGGTGGGCCCGCTACGCCCGGCTGTTGGTGGAGGCGGGCGCCGACGCGATCGAGCTCAACCTGTACCGGGTGGCGGCCAGCCTCGACGTGCCGGGCTCGCGCGTCGAGGACGAGGAGGTCGAGCTGGTCGCTGCCATCGCCGCGACCCTGACCGTGCCCCTGGCCATCAAGGTTGGCCCCTACTACAGCGCTTTCGGCCACATGGCCACTCGCCTTGTCGAGGCCGGCGCCGACGGGCTCGTGCTGTTCAACCGCTTCTACCAGCCCGACATCGATCCGACGACGCGCCGCGTCGTGCCGTCCCTCGAGCTGTCCACGCCGGCGGAGCTGCGCCTGCCGTTGCGCTGGACGGCCATGCTCCACGGCCGTGTCGACACGTCGCTGGCCATCACCTCCGGCGTGCACGGAGGTCTGGACGTCGCCCGCGCCCTGCTGGCTGGGGCAGACGTCGCGATGATGACGTCCGCACTGATGATCCACGGGCCGGACCATGTCCGCACCGTGGAGGACGACCTCGTCGCCTGGGCAGCGGACTTCGACGTGGCCAGCGTCGCCGAGCTCCGGGGCAGCGCCAGCCACCGCCACGTCCGCGATCCCGAGCTCTTCGAACGGGCCAACTACATCGAGGGGCTCGTCGACTACACCAACACCTTCGCCAGCGCGCAGGGCACCGGTCCGTGGTGAGCGCTGCAGACAGCATCCGGGTCATCCGGCAGGAGACGGGGGCCGTACGGCCCTGCCGAGCAGCGACGACGGCGGAGACCATGAGATCGTCCGGCCCGAACGGCCGCCTGACCCACTGACCGTCCCACACGCAGGGAGGACCATCGTGAGATTCGACGGCAAGGTCGCCATCGTCACCGGTGCCGCGTCCGGTATCGGCCGTGCCACGGCCCTTCACCTCGCGGCCAGGGGCGCCAAGGTCGTGGTGTCCGACGTCGACGACGACGGGGGCAAGGAGACGGTCGCCCAGATCAGCGAGACTGGTGGCACGGCGGAGTTCTGTCACGTCGACGTCAGCCAGCCGGCCGACGTGGCACGCCTGGTGGACGCGGCAGTGGCGGACTACGGACGCCTGGACGTCGCGATCAACAACGCGGGTGTCCTGGGCAACTTCCTTCCCGCGGCAGACATCCCGGTGGAGGAGTACGACCGGATCATGGCGGTGAACGCACGTGGCGTCTTCCTCGGGATGAAGTATGAGATCCCGGCGATGGTGGCCTCGGGCGGGGGTGCCATCGTGAACGTGGCGTCGGCCGCCAGCCTGCAGGTGCAGCCCCTGGCCGCCGCGTACACGGCGAGCAAGCACGCCGTGGCAGGTCTGACCAAGGCGTTCGCGCTGGACCATGCCCGGTCCGGCGTCCGCATCAACGCCGTGTGCCCCGGTGGCGTGCACACCCACATCGCTGCGCACCTGGACCTGCCGAGCGGTGCCGACATTCCGGACCCGCACCCGTTGGGTCGGTCCGCGGAACCCTACGAGCTGGCCGACGCGATCACGTGGCTCGCCAGCGACGAGGCATCGTTCGTGGTCGGCGCGCTCATGGTCGTCGACGGCGGCCTCACCCTACGGCTGGGATGACACGATCACGTCTGGACCAGAGGATCCGGGCCGAGGCCCACGACGATGGCGGCCACCCGGGCTGGACGCCCTGGGGTCAGCGGGTTCCGGTGGTGGCCAGGGCCTTCTGGTTGTCGACGTCAGGGTTCGGATCGCCCCCAGCCGGGCCGCACGTCACCCCGGGGCTGAGCCCCGGCGCCGCAGCCGCAGGGCCTTGTCGACGGCATCCGCCACCAGCAACAGCACCGGTGCGGCAGCGGCCACCATCCAGCCGGCGAGTGCCGGTGGCGCGTGCCGCAACGCCTCGGCAACCGGGGGGACGAACAGGAACAGCGAGGTTGCACCCAGCTCGACCACCGCCGCGACCACGAGCAGCCGGTTGGATCCCCAGCCCATCGCGCCGGGGCGCAGCCTCGTGCTGCGGCAAGCGAAGGCGTTGGCGGTCTGGGCCAGCACGACGGTGGCGAACGTCGCTCCCGAGGCCTGGAGTAGCAGCTCGCCGTCGGGCACCGGCGCGCCCAGCTGCCACCCTCCGACCACCAGCGTCACCACGAAGGCCGTCATCGCCAGGACCGCCTCGACGGGGCCGAGGATCCCGAAGGCTCGCCGTGCGACCAGCGAATCGAGCAGTCGCCCGTCGGACGGCCCCCGACCCTTCTGGCCGGTGCGGGGCGGTTCGGCACCGAGCGCAACCGCCGAGAACGTGTCCGTGCCGAGATCGAGTGCGAGGACCTGCAATACCGTCAGGGCCAGGGGAAAGCGTCCACCCGACAGGGCCCAGACGAGGAACGGGCTGAGCTGGGCGACGTTGTCCGTCAGGTGGTAGGTCAGGAACCGACGGACGTTGGCGAAGACCGTCCGCCCCTGCTCGAGCGCGACGACGATGGTGGCGAAGTCGTCATCGAGGAGCACCAGGTCGGCCGCCTCACGTGCGACGTCGGTCCCGGAGGCTCCCATCGCAACGCCCACGTCGGCCTGCTGGAGCGCCGGGCCGTCGTTCACGCCGTCGCCGGTCATGGCGACGACATGACCACGGGCCTGCAGCGCCCGGGCGATCCGCAGCTTGTCCTCCGGTGCCACCCGGGCGATGACAACGCCGTCGCGGTCGACGAGCGTGCCGAGGACCTTGTCGTCCTCGGGCAGGTCTGCGCCCAGCACCGGCGCGTCATCGCCGGCAGCCAGCCCCACGGCGCGCGCGATGGCCATGGCGGTGGCGGGATGATCCCCGGTGACCATCGCCACGTGGACCCCCGCCTGACGGCAGGCGGCGATCGCGTCCGCAGCATGGGGGCGGGGTGGATCCTGCAGGCCCAGCAGCGCGAGCAGTTGCAGGCCCTGTTCGGCCGCCTCCACGTCCGGCACGGGGTTCGTCACCCGTCGCCGTGCGACGGCAATCACGCGCAGTCCCCGCTCGGTCATCGAGGCCAGCGCGACGTCGACTCCGTCGGGAACATCATGACAGCGCTCGACCACCCCGTCCGGAGCCCCCTTGACCAATACCTCCCGGGTGGTCGTCACAGACATGCGCCGACGACGCGGATCGAATGGGAACCGCCGGAGGATCGGTTCGCCGGTGTGGCCGGTGTCCACGCCGAGCCGCCGGGCGAGCACGTCCACGGCCGCATCCAGGGGATCGCCCTCCGCGACCCACCGGCCGTCACGTTCCACGGCGTGACCGGACCCACATCGCGCACCAGCCGCCGCAGCTGACTCGAGCACCTGGCGGGCCGCTGTCGAGCCCGACACCCGGGCCTGTGGGTCATAGCCGCTCCCGTCGATCCGGACCTGACCGGCGGGTGTCCATGCCTCGACCACGGCCATCCGATTGGCCGTCAACGTGCCCGTCTTGTCGGTACAGATGAACGTCGTGGACCCGAGCGTCTCGACGGCCTCGAGGCGTCTGACCAGTGCCGATCGACCCGCCATCCGCTGCGCACCGAGGGCCAGGGTCAGGGTGACCGTGGGCAGCAGCCCCTCCGGCACCAGGGCCACGGTCACACCGATGGCGAACACGAAGCCTTCATCCACGGGGATGCCGGTCAGGAGGCCAACGGCGAAGAACGCCAACCCCACACCGACCGCGATGGTTGCGATCGTTCGCACCAGGCGCCGCAGCTGCCGGTCGAGCGGGCTGCGCGGCCGCACGCCCCCCCGCGTCAGTGCCGCCAGGGCAGCCAGGCGTGTCGCCGCCCCCGTGGCGGTCACGTGACCTCGTGCCTCGCCCTCCACCACGAAGGTGCCCGACCGCACCATCGACCCCGGCTCGTGCGAAACCGGCTGGCTCTCGCCGGTCAGCATCGACTCGTCGACCGTGCAGCCGTGCGCCTCATCGATGACGATGTCCGCGCACACCCCATCGCCGGCACGGAGCACCACCAGGTCGCCCACCACGAGGTTGGTGGCCGCCACCGCGCGTTCCGTACCGTCGCGAATGACCGTCGCCCGCCGCGGCATCAGGCCACGAAGGTGTTGCGCAGCACGCTCTGCCCGATGTTCCTGCACGAACGAGAACACAGCATTGGCGATGACGACCGCGGCAATGGCCGCCGCCAGCTCGAGCAGGCCCGCGATGAGGGCCAGGCCGGACGCCAGCCACAGCATGAGGGCGAAGAAGTGCACGAGCTCCCGCCCGAACTGCTGCACGAGGCCGGGTCCACGGGCGGACGGGATGACGTTGAGCCCATCACGCTGCAGCCGCGCGCTCGCCTCGGAGGCCGTGAGACCACCGCGGTCGGCCCGCGCGACGTCGCCGGCTGCAGACTTTTCGCCCGGTGGTCCCGGTGCGGCCGCGCCCACCACCCTGTCCTGAGCCGCCACCTTCCGTCCTTGTCATCCTCCAACGGGAGATCCTCCAGACGAACACAGTCTGGTGACAGTGCCGACAGGCCCCAGCCACGTCGCCGAACGGCCCCGCCGATCGCGTCCTCGCCATGCACGCGTCCCGGGTGTGATCAGGCAGGGTGGCCGCAAGGTCCATCTGCCTGCGCGTGGGTTGCACTCGGCGTCGGCTGACGGGCAGGGTCATTGGACTTCTGCCCGGTTGTTCCTGGGCGGAACCATGGCAGAAGACCGGTCACCTGGCGCACCGCGTGTCGGCGAGCCTGCTCTGAGGATCCTCGAACCTCTCGCGCACGTAGGTCTCGCAGACGAAGGGGCTCGCTCCCTGCTGGATGCGGCCCCGGACGCCGTTGTGGTCGTCGACGAGACCGGTGTGATGATTCTGGTCAACCGCCAGGCCGAGCACCTGTTCGGTTTCGACCGTGACGAACTCATCGGCATGCCCATCGAGGCGCTTCTCCCCGAGAATGTGCGGGACACCACCGGATGCACCGGGACCGGTATGGCCAGCAACCGCGAACGCGGCCAATGGGTGAGGGTCTCGAACTTCGTGCCAGACGGGCCGATGGTCAGCTCGTCCCAGTGGAGATCGCGCTGAGTCCGCTGCAGACTCCCCGGGGGATGCTCACCATCGCCGCGGTCCGTGACGTGACCGAACGGAAGAGGATCGAAGCGGGGCCCGGCGCATTCAGCAGGCCTGGATGCCACGCATGACGGTGTCTACCTGTTCGAGGAGGAGACACTCCGGATCCTCCACGTAAGCCAGGGAGCTGTCGTTCAGTCTGGACATTCCCGTGACCGACTGCTGACGATGACGCTGACGGAACTCATGCCGGACTTCGCCCTGCCTGACGTGCGGGCGATGCTTCGAGACCTCGCCGCCGGCTTTCCATCGGACCAGTTCACAACTCGCCTGTGTGTCGCAACGGGACCAGACGTTCCCGTCGAGGTAGTCGTCGCGTGCGTGATGGGTCAGGACGAGTCCGACCGGTGGTTCGCGGCGGCTGTCCGGGACATCACACGACGTGTCGTCGCCGAACTGGAACTCCGAGAAGCTGAACGGCACCTTGCGCTCACCGACGATCGCGACCGGATCGCGCGGGACCTCCACGACCGTGTCATCCAGAAGCTGTTTGCCACCGGGATCGCCCTGGAGGGCATCCTGCAGGAGATCGGACAGGAACGGGTCCGGGAGCGTGTTGACAGGGCCGTGTCGGACCTCGACGACGTGATCCGCGACATCCGGGCGGTCATCTTCGAGCGGGGCGGTGAACGAGCCTCCGGTGCAGGTGTCCGTACTCAGGTCGGCGCCTTGGTCAGCGAAGCGGCGCGTTCTCTTGGTTTCTCACCGCGAGTCCGTTTCCACGGCCCCGTCGACACGGCAGTTCCCGCAGCCGTGACGACACACCTTCTGGCCGGCCTGCGTGAGGCGCTCTCCAACGTGGCCCGGCATGCCCGGGCAACGACCGCCGAGGTCACGTGGAGGCAGCCAACCGTACGATCGTGCTCCGAGTCCGCGACGACGGGGTCGGGCTGCCCACCGACACCGGTTCAGGAGGGCACGGGCTCGGCAACCTGGCCCATCGCGCGACCCAGCTCGGAGGGACCTTCGAGATCGGGTCAGGCCCAGACGGTGGCACGGAACTCCGCTGGTCCGTGCCGCTCGACGAT
>CAZDIF010000094.1:0-7911 GCA_964505365.1 uncultured Actinomycetota bacterium | reverse complement strand
GGCTCCCGCTGGGACGGCAGTCGCTGGCGGCGCGGGGACGAGGCGTCGGCCACGGACGCGCCACGGCGGTGGCGGGCGGCCGGTGCCACGGTCGTGGGCGGGTGCTGCGGGACGTCCCCGGATGACGTCCGCCGGATCGCCGACCAACTGGCCGGATCGGGGTGAGCTCAGCCCTCGTCGACGCCGAGCTCGGCGAGGGTGGCCATCTCCCCCAGCGCCCGGGCGGCTGCCTGCAGGAGCGGCACGGCGAGCAGCGCGCCGGTGCCCTCCCCGAGGCGCAGGTCGAGGTCGAGCAGCGGCCGCAGGCCCAGGTGCTCCAGTGCCAGCCGGGCGCCCGGCTCGGCCGACGCGTGCCCGGCGACGAGCGCGTCCACGGCGGGTGGGCACGCCGCGACGGCCGCGAGCGCGGCCGCATTGGTGATGACCCCGTCCAGCAGGACGGGCACACGCTTGGCGGCGCCGGCCAGGATGACACCGACGATCGCGGCGTGCTCGAGCCCGCCGAGCGCCGCCAGCGTCCCGAGCGGTCCCCGGCGTCCGGCCGCCTGCCAGCGTCGGAGGGCGTCGTCGACCACCTTGGTCTTGCGGTCGAGCGTGGCGTCGTCGATCCCGGTGCCGCGCCCGGTGGCCGTGGCGGCCTCGGCTCCGGTGTAGGCGGCCACCAGGGCGGCCGACGGCGTGGTGTTGGCGATCCCCATGTCCCCGGTCACGAGGAGGTCGGCGCCGTCGTCCACCAGCTGCTCGGCCAGCTCCGCGGCGGCGAGCACGGCCCCCGCGCACTCGTCGGCCGCCATGGCGTCCTCCACGCCGAGGTCGCGCGTGCCGGCCCGTACCCGGTGGCGGTGCAGCCGTGGGTGGTCGGGCACGTCGGTGGCGACGCCGACGTCGAGGACGTGCACCGCGGTGCCGCTGATCCGGGCGAGGGCGTTGGCCGCCGCGGCATCGCGGCCGATCGTGGCGACCATGAGGCCGGTGATCTCGCGGGGCCACGGGGTGACGCCCTGCGCGTGGACGCCGTGGTCCCCGGCGCACACGACCAGGGCCGGGGCCGCCGGGACCGGTGGCGGGCAGCGGCCGGCGATGCCGGCGAGCGTCGTGCCGAGGTCCTCGAGGGCGCCCAGCGACCTTGGCGGCTTGGCGAGTGCGTCCCACCGCTGCCGCGCCGCAGCACGGGCCCGGTCGTCGGCGCCGGCCACGCGCGCCACCAGGTCCTCGAGTCGGTCGCTGGGCTTCATGGGCGGTCCTTCATCAGGCGCCGGACGGTGCCGACGACGCGGTCGATGGTGTCCTCGTCGCGCACCGCGACGCGAATCCAGTGCTCGTGCAGACCCGGGAAGGACTCCCCGCGACGGACGGCGATGCCGTGTTCCAACAGGCGTGCGCGCAGGTCGGGCCGCCGGCTGCGGACCAGGACCCAGTTCGCCGGTGAGGCCCACACCTGCAGGCCGTCCACGCGAGCCAGGCCCTCCACCAGTCGTGCCCGTCGACGACGCACGTCGTCCGCGCGCTGGCGCCGCTCGGCGTCGCGGTCGGCCAGCTCGACCGCGGCCACGATCGCGAGGTGGTTCGTGCTCCAGGGCTGGCGGACGGCGTGCAGGCGCCGGACGACCTCTGCCGGTCCCAGCACGTGCCCCAGGCGCAGGCCCGCCAGCCCCCACAGTTTCGTGGCGCTTCGCAGCAGGACGAGCCCGGGCAAGCGCCGCCGCGCGAGCGCGTCCGGCTCGGGCACGAAGTCGACGAACGCCTCGTCGACGACGACGGTTCGACCCGGCCGGCACAGCGCGGCGACCGCGTCGACCGGGTCCAGGGCGCCGGTCGGGTTTCCGGGCCGGCCCAGCAGGACCAGGTCGGCGTCACCCGGGACGTGGACGTCCGCGAGCGACCATGCGGGCGCCTGCCGATGGGCTCGGACGACGTCGACGCCCGCGGCACGGAGGGCGGCCTCGCCCTCGGTGAACTCCGGGTGGACCACGCAGGCGCGCCGTGGTCGCAGCGCGGCGGCGAGCAGCCAGAACGCCTCGGCGGCGCCGTTGCACAGCAGGACCTCGTCGGCGGCGCGGCCCGTGGCCCGGGCGATGGCGGCCCGGGCGGGCCGGTCGTCCGGGTACGGCGCCAGGTCCACGACCGCGTCACGGAGGCGCCGGGCGAGCCACGCCGGCGGGCCGGGTTCCACGTTCACCGCCAGGTCGACGGCACCGGGGGGAACCTGCTGGTCGCCGTGGTCGCGGAGCGGTCCGGTGGTCATCGTCGCACCGCCATCCCGATCGTGACCGCGAGTGCCGTCACGAGCGCCGTCGCCGCGCGCGACAGCCGGATCGCCCGCCGGACGTCCTCCGGGACGGGCGGTCGGCCTTCCCCGAGGGAGGGCCGGACGTCCGTGGTGCCGTCGTAGGTGTTCGTCGTCCCGCCCAACCGAACGCCGAGCGCACCAGCCGTGGTTGCCTCGACGACACCGGCGTTCGGGGACGGGTGTGCTGGCGCGTCCCGGCGCCAGGACCGGATGGCGTCCCGTGGTTGCCCGCCAACGAGCGGCGACGAGGCCACCATCGCGACCGCCGTGATCCGGGCTGGCAACCAGGCCAGGGCGTCGTCGGTGCGCGCAGCGGCCCACCCGTAGCGGCCGTGGCGCGGCGTGCGGTAGCCGACCATCGCGTCGAGCGTGTTGACCGCTCGGTGGAACCCGACCAGCCCGGGGCCGCCGACGACACCCGCGAGGACCGTCGCGGTGGCCGCGTCGACCGTGTTCTCGGCCACGGACTCGATCGTCGCACGCAGCAGGTCGGGCCCGTCGAGGGCCGACGCGTCGCGTGCGCAGAGCCACTGCAGGTCGGCACGCCCGGCGGCGACGTCGTCGTCCTCCACCGACCGGCACACGCGTCCGGCAGCCCGTTCCAGCCCGTCCGCGCCGAGCGCGCTCCACACCGTGACGGCGGTCAGCACACCTCCACCGACGGGGCCGAGTCGTCGTTCGGCCGCCCGCAGGCCCAGCCCGGTGCCCCCGCCGATGAGGGCGACGAGCAGCACCCCGGCCCGGCGATCGTCGCGGTGGGTCCACCGCTCCAGGAGCGCGGCGACCCGTCCGAGCCCCGCCACGGGGTGCCACCGGGCGGGATCACGGACCACGCGATCGAGCAGTAGTCCGGCGATCACGCCGAGGGCCCGGTGGCGGATCACCGCTCCACCGTCCGCGTGGCCTTGCGTTCGGCACGCTTCCGGCTGGCGGTGGCCGAGGTCCGCAGGACCGAGCGGGTGACGGTGGTGGAGGCACGGGCGACGGCCCCGACGTAGGGCACCCGCGGCGCCAGCAGGCCGTCCCGCGCGAGCAGCAGGGCGGACACCGTCGCGAGCAGCGCGGTCCCCGCGGCCAGCAACAGGTAGAACCCGGCCACCCCGAGGGCCGATGCCGTCATGAGCGCGGCCAGCAGCGGCCCGGCGGTGGCGCCGGCGCCGTTGATCCGGACGAGCGTCCCGGAGGCGCCGACCATCTCGTGGGGCTCGAGGCGGTCGCCGGCCAGGGCGATGGAGAGCGAGTACAGCGGGAGGGTGGCACCCCCGATGGCGACGCCGAGCAGCAGCATGGCGACCACGGACGAGACGGCGAGGTACATGCCCAGCAGGCTGAGCACCGTCGACGTGGACGAGATCATGAGGGTCACCAGCCGGCGGTCGGTCCGGTCGCTGATGGCCCCGACGATCCCCTCGGCGGCCAGGTGCCCGACGAGGAACGAGCTCACGAACGACGTCAGCTGGAGGCCGGTGAGGCCGGCCAGGCTGGCCACGACGGCCGAGTACCCGCCGATCGCCCCCCACGTCATGCCAGCCATGGCCGAGGCGAGCACACCGGCCGGGGCGCGCCGTGCGAGGGTGCGCACCGGCATGGTCGCGAACGTGGTGACCGGTGGATTCGCGCGGCGGGACAGGATGACCGGCACGCCGGCCACCGACAGCAGCACCGACACCACGGCGAACAGCTCGAACGACTCGACCGGCGCCACGACGAGCAGGAACTGCCCGGCGGCGTAGCCGCCGAGGTTGACCATCATGTAGGTGGACAGCACGCGCCCGCGCACGGTGCTCGGTGTGCCCGCGTTCAGCCAGCTCTCGATGATCACCACGAGCCCGGACAGGCACACGCCGGACAGGAACCGGACCACGACCCACACCGGGACCGAGACGGCCAGCACGTGCAGCAACACCAGCGCGGAGGCGATCGTCGTGAACGCACCGAAGGCCCGCACGTGGCCGACCCGCCGGATCCAGTTGGACGACAGGAGGGCCCCGGCGATGAAGCCGACGAAGTAGGCGGAGGCAACCACGCCCACCTCCGCCGGGCGGAAGCCCTCCACGGTGGCACGCAGGGACACGAGCGACCCCTGCAGGCCGGTGGCGCCCATGAGCAGCGACACGCCGCCGAGCAGCGGCAGGACCGGCCAGAGCGCCTGCCAGGTGGTTGGGCGCTCCAGCTTCGGGTCGCGGGTGGTCGTTGCGGTCATGGATTCGCATCGAGCCCCGCCAGGGCTGCTGGCGGGGCCGGTCGGGTCGGGCGAGGGGTGCGGTCAGGAGGCCGGGTTGCAGGTGTCCTCGGTGTACGTGCGGAGGCGTTCAGCGCTCTGCTGCACCTCGTCGGACTGCAGGGCCGACATGTCGCCGTCCTGTGCCTGCTCGGCGGCCTCCAGCAGTCGCTGCGCATCGTCGGCGATCTCGTCCGGTGCCACCTCGACGAGGTCACGTCCGGCCGAGACGGCGGCGTCGACGTCGCGCGCCTCGACGGCCTGGGCCAGCGCGAGCGCGTGGGCACAGTACTCCGCGGTCTCGACGACCTCGTCGACCTGCTCCTGTGCCTCGTCGACGGTGTCCTGGACCTGCGAGCAGGCGCCGCCGACCAGGGCAACGGCCAGCAGCAGGACGGTCACGGGTGTGCGCATGAGAAGCCTCCTCGACGGCGGCCAGTGAAGGGCATCGACCGCCGGCTCGGCCGTCCGATCGGACAGGGCGTGGTCACCCCGGCGGACGGGCGATCAGGCAGGTCACGTCGACGACGAGCTCGCGCGCGACGCCGCCGGACGCCCCCTCCCGGCGCTGCTGCGACGCCTCGAGGTGCAGCGTCGCCGTGTCGGCGAACTCGCCCGGCACCCGGTCGACGAGCGTCGCAACCTCGACCTCGCCCTCGTACACGGGCGCGTCGGCGCCGGACGCCCCCACGCCGCCCACCGAGGTGATCGTGCGGCCCACCACCTCGCCGCTCCCCAGCAGGCGCACCTCGATGGGGAAGTCCCCCTGCTGGCCGCCGCTGCCGTCGAGGTTGTCCACGGCGAGGACGACGTCGACGTCCGCATCCGACAGGTCGGTCACCGGTCGCTCGCCGAACTCCTTGGAGATGTCGCAGTCGCCCGAGACGGGCAGTTCCGTGCCGTCCACGCTCACGACCCCCGTGCCGACGACCGGGGTCGCCGCGGGTTCCGGCGTCGGCGTGGGGGTCGGCACCTGCATCGTGGACGTCCCCGTTGGCGTGGTCGTCCCGGTCGCCTCGGGCTCGGGTGGGGCGGCGGTCGTGCACCCGGCGACGAGCACGGCGACCACCGTGCCCGCCACGGACCAGCGTGTCCTCATCATGCGAGCCTCGCCGCGAGCAGCTCGGCGGCCTGCTCGCACTGCTCGCGGGAGACGTCGAGGTGGGTGACCAGCCGGATCGAGCGGGCGTCCATCGCGCTGCACCGCACCCCGTCGTCGGCGAGCTCCCGGGCCACGGCGGGTGCGTCGCGCTCGCCGGTGTCGACGAACACGATGTTGGTGTCGACCAGGGCCGGGTCCGCGCGCCCCGGGGCGCGGTCGGCCACGACCTCGGCGATGCGGCGGGCGTTGGCGTGGTCCTCGGCGAGGCGATCGACGTGGTGTTCGAGGGCGTACAGGCCCGCGGCGGCGAGCACACCGACCTGGCGCATCGCGCCACCGAACCGACGCCGCCAGGCACGTGCCTCGGCCAGGTGGTCCGTATCCCCGACCATCACCGACCCGATGGGTGCGCCGAGGCCCTTGGACAGGCAGAAGCTCAACCCGGTGGCCACCTCCCCGTACGCGCGCGGGTGGGTGCCCGATGCCACGACCGCGTTGAAGATCCGAGCGCCGTCGACGTGCAGCGCGGCGTCGCGCTCGTCGGCCAGGGCGCGGAGCCCGGCGAGGCGATCGATGCCGTGGATGGCCCCGCCGCCCCGGTTCGTGGTCTCCTCGACGGCGATCATCGACAGGCGCACGAACGGGAAGCCCGAGGGCCGCATCACGGCGCCGACGCGGTCGGCGTCGAGGCGCCCGCGGTCACCATCGACCGTGTGGTACTGGACACCGGCGTGCACGGCGCCGGCGCCGTCCTCGTAGCCGACGGCGTGGCCCCAGCGTTCGATGATCACCTCTGAGGCGGCCGGGGCCAGCACCTTGGTCCAGAGCAGGTTGGCCATGACGCCCGACGGGACGAAGAGGCCGGCCTCCCGGCCGAAGCGGTCGGCGGCCTCCTCCTCCAGTCGGATCGTGGTGGGGTCCTCCCCGTACATGTCGTCGCCCACCTCGGCGTCGGCCATCGCCCGGCGCATGCCGTCCGTCGGCGTCGTGAGCGTGTCGCTGCGCAGGTCGGCGATCATGTCGCGCTCCTCGGGTGCTCCTGCAACCACGTGACCAGCCCGTCGTGTGCGGGCCGTCCACCGGCCACCACCCCGACGCGCTCGCGGCCACCGAGCTGGCGCCGCGGCGAGGTGACCGCGCCCCCGGCCTCGGTCACCAGCAGCCGCCCGGCGGCCCAGTCCCACGGCGACAGGCCGAACTCGAGGTAGGCGTCCACTCGCCCGGCGGCGACCCACGCGAGGTCGAGCGCCGCCGAGCCCGCCCGGCGCACGTCGCGCACCGTCCGCAGCAGCTCGGCGAGGTCCTGGCCCTGGTCGGCCCGCGTGGCGGGCTCGTACGAGAACCCCGTCGCCACCAGCGTGTGGCCGAGGTCGGCCACCTCGGTCACCGCCAGCGGCTGGTCCCCGAGGGTGGCGCCACCGCCCCGCGCGGCACTGAACAGCTCGTCCCGGACCGGGTCGTGGACGACGCCGACGAGCGGCCCGTCGTCGTCCTCGGCGGCGATCGACACGCACCAGTGGGGCAGCCCGTACGTGAAGTTCACCGTGGCGTCCAGCGGGTCCACGACCCACCGGACCCCCGTGCTGCCCCGGCGGTTGTCCGCATCCTCCTCGCCGAGCAGCCCGTCGTCCGGGCGCGCGTCGAGCAGTCGTCGGGCGATCAGCGCCTCCGACGCGCGGTCGGCCTCGGTGACCGGGTCGGTCGCCGAGGTCTTGGACTCGACGGACAGGGTGCGGCTGCGGTGCTCGAGCAGCAGGTCTCCCGCCGCCCGGGCCACCTCGACCGCCAGCGGGCGGAGCTCGTCGGCGAGGCTCACCCGAAGAACACCTCCGCGACCCGGTAGAGCCGCTCGGGCACCGTCGCCAGCTGGGCGGTCGCATCGTCGAGGCCGACCGTGCCCACCGACCCGCTGAGATAGGCCGCCATCTGCCCCCAGTGCCCGTCCATCGCGGTGTCGACGGCCTTCACGCCCATCCGGGTCGCCAGCGTGCGGTCGGTGGGGTTCGGGGTCCCGCCGCGTTGGGTGTGCCCGAGGATGGTGTAGCGCGTGGAGAACCCGGTCCGCGCCTCGATCTCGTGCGCGATCGTCACCCCGATCCCGCCCAGGCGCGGACGCCCGAACTCGTCCTCCGGGTGCTCGGGCATCTCCATCGTCCCCTCCTTCGGGGTCGCGCCCTCGGCGACGACCACGATGGAGAAGTCACGGCCCATGCCGGCCCGGTGCTTGAGGTGGCGACCCACCGCGTCGATGTCGAACGGCACCTCGGGGATGAGGATGGCGTCGGCCCCGCCGGCCAT
>CAZDIF010000093.1:5789-7968 GCA_964505365.1 uncultured Actinomycetota bacterium | reverse complement strand
ATCCCCATCGTCACGGCCGCCATGGACTTCCTCGGCATCCTCTGCCTGGTGAGTGCCGTGGCCATCACGCAAGTAGGGTGAACAGACACATGCGAAGACGAACCGTCAAGGAACTGCTGGTCGGCGCGAAGGACGCCGCCGAGCTCATGGTCGACCTGGCCTACGCCGCGGTGATGTTCGGCGACGACGGGCTCGGCCGCGAGGTCCTGCGCCTCGAGGAGCAGGTCGACGACCTGCTGGTCGAACTCCGCGCGGTCTGCATGCTCGCCGCCCGCACCCCCGAGGACGCCGACCAGCTCGCCGGCGTGCTCTCGGTGGCCGTGGCGATCGAGGGCATCGCCGACTCGGCCGAGGACATCGCCCGGGTGCAGCTGAAGGACCTCGGCGTCCCCAGCGAGCTGCGCGACGACCTGCGGTACGCGGCCGAGGTGACCGCCCGGGTCAAGGTCGTCGAGGACAACCAGCTGCAGGGCCAGACCCTGCGCGAGCTGGAGCTGCCGGCCCGGACCGGCATGTGGATCATCGCGATCCGCCGGGACGTCGACTGGATCCACGGCCCCGACGGCGACGAGGTCGTCCGGGACCGCGACGTGCTGTTCCTGCAGGGGCCGGGCGCGGGCGTCGACCGGGTCCGCGAGCTGGCCGGCCGCGAACCGCACTACCTCCCGAAGCCGGTGGAGCACCGGACGCTGTCCAACCTCGACCGCGCGGTCGACCTCGTGGTCGAGCTCAAGAACGCCTCCGAGGTCGCCGTCGGCCTGGCCTACTCGGCGATCCTCCTGCAGGACCCGTCGCTCGCCGCCGAGGTCAGCGTCATCGAGGACCGTTCCGACGACCTGTTCCACGGGCTCGAGGGCTGGGTGCTGCGGGCCGCCCCCGAGCTGGAGGACCCCGACGTCCTTCGCGGCCTGCTCCACCTCGCCTCCGCGTCCGAGCGGATCGTCGACGCCGCCCAGTCGATGACCCGAGTGATCGAGACCGAGGAGGCGCCGCACCCGGTCATCGCCCAGGCCCTGTTCGAGGCGGACGAGATCACGGCCGACGCCTTCGTCGCCGAGGGGTCGAAGATCATCGGTCCGACGCTGGGCCAGCTGGCGCTGCAGACGAGCACCGGCATGGAGGTGCTGGCGATCGACCGAGGTGGCCGCTGGATCTACCGACCGCGGTCCACCCGTCGGTTCGAGGCGGGCGACCGCATCCTCGCGATCGGGCCCGAGGAGGGCGCCCTCAAGCTGCGCGAGCTGTGCGGCGACGAGCGCCCCGAGGGCGAGGACGGCGAGTGGGTCGAGCCCCTGCACGACGAGGACGAGTGACCCCCGTTAGGCCGCCGGCAGGGCCTTCAGCACGCCCTTGAAGTCCTTCTTGTACCGACCGAGGCGCGGCGGGTGCAGGATCGACAGGGTGGCGCGCGGGCCGTCGAGCCCCGGGCCACGGTCCTGGCCGGCCCGGGCGATGCCCGGCCAGTCCAGGGGCAGCTCCTGCCAGGCCTCGAGCACCGGAACGAGGTAGACCGGTTCGCCCGTGGGCAGTCTGGGCTCGGCCCTCAGGCCGTGCTCGAGCAGGATCGCGTGCACATGGGACACGGCCGCCTCGGCCGCGGGGATCTGGGCCTTCGCCAGCCCGTACAGCTCGAGGTCCGGCACGTCGAGCCGGGCCGCACCGAACGTGTGGACCCAGTGGGTCCCGGTCCCGGCCGCGTGCACCGTGATGGCGTCGTCCTGCTCGACGGCGCCGATCGCCACGCGGTTGAGCCACGCGACGTCGCGATCGGCCTGTGCGGACACGTCGCGGACACCCGTCACCCGGTCCCCCAGGACGCGCGAGAGGCCCTGCAGCAGGCGCGCCTGGCGGCTCATGCCGCCGACGAGGCCGTCGTCGCCGACGTAGGCCTCGGTGCGCAGCAGCGTCGCGTCCTCGTCGACCAGCTGGCGCACCACGCCCTTGGCCATGCGGCCACCCCAGTTGACCTCCTGGGCCTCGCGGCCGTCACGGACGGGGCTGTGCCGGTCGATGTCGCCGGCGCGGACGGCATCGGCCACGACCTCGCCGACGTCGTCGACGGGCCGGTCCAGGACGAGCGCGATGCGGGAGGTGTACTTGTCTGCCATGGGCGCGATCCTACGAGGCGCGCCCGGAGACCCACCACCCCCGGGCGGGGACCCGGGGGTGGTGGGTGCTG
>CAZDIF010000093.1:0-5689 GCA_964505365.1 uncultured Actinomycetota bacterium | reverse complement strand
TTGCTGGCCCAGGGGCCGTTGCCCCAGTGGACGACGACGATCGCGTTGAGCATCACGCCGATGATCGCCGCGATGGCCAGGGGAGTCAGCAGACCGAGCACCAGCAGCACCCCGGCGCCGGTCTCGGCGACGGCGTGCAGCCTGGCCAGTCCGCGTGCCGCGCGGTAGTCGAGGGACCGCAGCATCTCCGCCATCCCGGCCGTGCCGGGGCCGTCGAACCAGCCAACGAGCTTCTGGAGGCCGTGCGCCAGCACGACGCCACCGACCACCAGTCGCAGCACGAGCAGTCCGGTGTCGAGCATCGTCTCCATCACATTCACCTCCGTACAGGACTTTGGGACTTGCAATAACGTGGATCACACATCTATTGTCCCTACTGGGATAAGTTTCCTGTGCTACACACCGACCCTGCGAGACGTCGTCACGATGACGGACCCAGAACGCGAGCCCTGGGAGGACGCCCTGGACGACCCCACCGAACCGCTGTACTCGGTGGGCGTGGTCGCCGAGCTCATGGGCGTCGACCCGCAGGTGATCCGGGGCTACGACAAGCGCGGGCTCGTCGCACCCGACCGCGCGACCTCCGGACACCGGCGCTACTCGCGCAACGACATCCGCCGGCTGGCACGGGCCATGCGGTTGGCGGACGACGGGATCTCCGCCCCCGGGATCGAACGCATCCTGGACCTCGAGGACGAGCTGCAGCGCCGCGACGAGGAGGAGCACCCGGATCAGGAATAGATATTCTGTTTCAGGTGTTACAGGAAAGTGAAGAACGGATCCGCACGATCTCAAGGAGGTGATGTGCCGTGCTCATGCGCTACGACCCGTTCCGTGAGTTCGACCGCCTCGCGTCGACCATGTTCGACCAGGGCCGCACCACCCCACGGTGGATGCCGATGGACGCCTTCCGCCAGGACGACCACTTCCTGGTCCACCTGGACCTGCCGGGCGTCGATCCGGAGTCCATCGAGCTCGTGGTCGAGCAGAACGTGCTCAGCGTGACGGCGCGTCGTTCGTTCGACCGCACGGACGCCGACGAGCTGGTCGTCAGCGAGCGCCCACAGGGCGTCTTCAACCGCCAGGTGTTCCTCGGCGAGGGGCTCGACACCGATCGGCTCGACGCCGAGTACACCAACGGCGTGCTGACGATCCGCGTGCCCGTGCTCGAAGAGGCGCGCCCGCGCCGTGTGCCGATCTCGGTCGGCGGCGAGGGGCCGCGCGAGATCGAGGCCGAGGCATCCGAGGCCGTCTCGTGACGGCTGCAGGACCGGTACGGGCCTTCCCTGCCCGTACCGGTCCGTGACCCGTGTCGTCGAGTCCAAGGAGCGTGCCGATGCTGCCGACAGTCCAGACCCCACGACCCCTGACCCAGACTGACCGTGACCCGTTCGGCGAGGTCGACCGGATCGTGCGCGACCTCACCACCTGGGCCGACACCGTCCGCTGGGCGGACGGGGACGGCGTCATGACGGCCCTCGGCGACCTCGAGGAACTCGACGACGCCTTCGTGCTCGAGGTCGACCTCCCGGGCATCGCCAAGGGCGACGTCGACGTCGAGCTGGACGGCCGTCGACTGGTCGTCACGGCCGAGCGTCGTGCCCGCCGGCGAGCTGGCCTGCTGCGCCGACGCACACGCCACGTGGGCAGCTACCGCCACGAGGTGCTGCTGCCCGACGACGTCGACCCGGAGGGTGTCCGGGCGCAACTGGCGGACGGGGTGCTGACCGTGCGACTGCCCAAGGCGTCGACGGGACGACGGCGCCGGATCACGGTGCACTGACGGACGGGGTGGACGATGACCGGCGCTCACGTGCTGTCGCTCCTTGGGCTGGTGCTGGCAACCGTCGGAGCCGTCGTCGACGCTCCGCCGCTGCTGGTCGTCGGTCTGGCGGTGGCGGTGTGGTTCTTCCTCGTCGGGGAGAGCGAGGACGACGCCATCCGTGGGCTGATGACCTTCCTGTCGATCCCCGTCATCCTGACGGTGGTGATCCTGACGACCTCGTGAGGAGGAGGTGATGTCGGTGGCCGATCGCACCGACGCAGACATCCAGCGAGACGTGACGGAGTCCCTGTACTGGGACACCCGGGTGGACGCCGCACGCATCGGCGTGCTCGTCGAGGACGGCCGCGTGACCCTCGTCGGCAGCGTGCCCACCTACCGGGCACGGGCTGCCGCGCGCGAGGACGCGCTCGTCATCCGCGGCGTCGAGGACGTGGTCAATCGGCTGGAGGTCGAGATCTCGGCCCAGCTCGACACGCCCACCGACGAGGAGCTGCAGGAGACCGTGACCGAGGTGCTCAGTGCCGACCCGGACCTCGGCGCGGTGGACGTCCAGCCGGAGGTGTCCGACGGCGCCGTCCACCTGCGCGGCTCGGTGCGCACCTACTGGGAGCGCGAGCTCGCCCGGTCGGTGGCCGCCACCCTGCCCGGGGTACGCGGCCTCGTGAACGAGCTCGTGGTCGTCCCCGACGGTGACCACGACGACGTCGAGCTCGCCCAGCAGCTGACGGCGACGCTCACGCGCAACCGCCACGTCGACCCGTCGGCCGTCGACGTGTCCGTCTCCGGCGGTCACGTGACCCTCACCGGGCACGTGCGCGACGAGGCTGTCCACGAGCAGGTGCTCGAGGCCGCCCGCCACACGGCCGGGGTGACCGGCATCGACGACCGGCTGCACGTCGATGTGCCATGAGGTAGGTGTCGGTCACCGCACGTGGGTGACGTCGCCAGCCATGACGACCTGGCGGCCGGCGTTCGTGTCGACGACCAGCCCACCGGACCGGTCGACCTCCACGGCCCGGCCCTCGATCGCCTCGCCGGGCGTCTCGACCACCACGTCCCGGCCCAGCGTGGTGCAGCGGGCCGTGTAGGCCGCCAGCAGCGTCGTCGGGTCCCTCGGCACGTCCAGCAGCCAGGTCTCCAGCGCCCGCAGCAGGTCGTGGGCGACCTCCCAGCGGTCGACGTCATGGCCGACCTCCTCGGCCACGGAGGTCCACCCGGCCGCGTCCCCGGTCCGGTCGTGGCCGCGCCAGTCGAGGTCGAGGCCGATCCCGACCACGAGGAACCTCGGTCCCGCGGGACGCAGGTCGTGGGCCTCGGCGAGGATCCCGCCGACCTTGCGCGGCTCCCCCTCGGGACGGGAGGCCAGCAGGTCGTTCGGCCACTTCAGCTCCACGGCCACCCCGGCCCGCTTCAGTGCGTCCCCGGCGGCCAGCCCGGCCGCAAGCGGGACCAGTGTCGCCGCGTCGCCGGGCACGCCGGTCGCGACCGACAACGCGAGGTTGCCGCCATCGACGTCCAGCCAGTCGCGTCCGTGCCGACCCCGCCCCGCCGTCTGCCGGTCCGCCACGACGACCATGCCGGCCGGTCCGCCGTCCCGGACGCGCCGTGCCACCTCGAGGTTGGTCGAGTCCACCTCGTCGAGGTGGACGAAGTCGCTCCAGCTGCTGGGCCCGGCCAGGTAGGCGTCGAGTCGATCGCGGCCGTCTGTCACGGACGACTCCTCGGCGAGATCGGGGTGCCGTGGCCCCAACACTAGGATGCCCACGCGTCAACCACGCCGTTCTCCCGCTCCCCGCACGAAGGTGCCTGTCGTGTCCAGGACGACCGCGGACAAGATCGCCGAGCTCAAGCGCCGCCAGGACGAGGCCGCTGCCGGCGGTGGCGAGACCGCCATCGCCAAGCAGCACGACAAGGGCAAGCTGACCGCCCGCGAGCGGGTGGACCTGCTCCTCGACGAGGGCAGCTTCGTCGAGACCGACGCGTTCGCCGTCCACCGCGCCAAGGGCTTCGGGCTTGACGAGAAGCACATCCTCGGCGACGGGGTCGTCACCGGCCACGGCACGATCGACGGCCGCCGCGTCTGCGTGTTCAGCCAGGACTTCACCGCCTTCGGCGGATCCCTCGGCGAGGTGTTCGCCGAGAAGGTCGTCAAGGTCATGGACCTCGCCGCGAAGATGGGCGTGCCCGTCATCGGGCTCAACGACTCCGGCGGTGCCCGCATCCAGGAGGGCGTGGTCAGCCTCGGCGGCTACGGCGACATCTTCCTGCGCAACGTCCGGTCCTCGGGGGTGATCCCGCAGATCTCGGCGATCATGGGCCCGTGCGCGGGCGGGGCGGTGTACTCCCCGGCCATCACGGACTTCGTCTACATGGTCAAGGACACCTCCCACATGTTCATCACCGGGCCGAACGTCATCAAGACGGTCACGGGCGAGGACGTGACGATGGAGCAGCTCGGTGGCGCCATGTCCCACGCGGGCAAGTCCGGCGTCGCCCACTTCGCGTCCGAGGACGAGGAAGCCTGCCTCGAGGACATCAAGTACCTGCTCAGCTTCCTGCCGTCCAACAACCTCGAGGCCCCGCCGCGGGTCGCCACCGACGACGCGGACGACCGAGTCGTCGAGGAGCTCGACACGTTCGTGCCTGACAGCTCGAACATGCCCTACGACATGCGCGACGTGGTCCGCCACGTCGTCGACGAGGGCGAGTTCTACGAGGTCCACCGGCACTACGCCGAGAACATCGTCTGCGGGTTCGCCCGGCTCGACGGCCACTCGGTCGGCGTGGTCGGCAACCAGCCGATGCACCTGGCCGGCGTGCTGGACATCGACAGCTCGGAGAAGGCCGCCCGGTTCGTCCGCACCTGCGACTCGTTCAACATTCCGATCGTCACGTTCGTGGACGTGCCCGGGTTCATGCCCGGCACGGACCAGGAGTACGGCGGCATCATCCGCCACGGCGCCAAGCTGCTGTACGCCTACGCCGAGGCGACCGTGCCCAAGCTGACGATCATCACCCGCAAGGCGTACGGCGGCGCGTACGACGTCATGGGGTCCAAGCACCTCGGCGCGGACGTGAACCTCGCGTGGCCGACCGCCGAGATCGCCGTGATGGGCGCCAAGGGCGCGGTCAGCATCCTCTACCGCCGGGAGCTCGAGGCGGCCGAGGACCAGGACGCCCTGCACGCGGAGTTCGAGGAGCAGTACCTCGAGGACCTCGCCAACCCGTGGCGCGCGGCAGAACGCGGCTACATCGACGCCGTGATCATGCCGTCGCGCACGCGCATCGAACTGATCCGGGCGCTGCGGTTCACCGCCAGCAAGCGCGAATCGCGCCCGCCCCGCAAGCACGGGAACATCCCGCTCTGATGGCCGCCGACGAGACCCCCGAGACACCCCGCTACGTCGTCACGGGCGGGGGCACACCCACGCCCGAGCAGCTCGCGGCGCTGGCCGTGGCCATGACGCCGGTGGTCGTCGCCGAGGAGCCGACCGACGACGAGCCGGCCAGCGGTGCCGTGTCCGGATGGGCCCACGCCGCCCTGCTCGAGGGTGTGGGCCACCGCACCTTCGTCGCCATGCCGGACCTCGCCGCCGGGCGCTTCCCGCTCGGTTGACGCATGGTCCCCGACCCCGCTCCCGACCTGCACGACTCGGGGCGCCAGCTGGCGTCGCTGATCGCCCTGGTCTTCGGCGCCCTGATGCACCTGATCGTCGGGGTGTTCGTCTTCTCGTCGGGGCTGATCGCGCCGGCCTGGGCCGTTGCCGGCCTGGTGCTGCTGTGGCTGGTCGCGGCCGTCGCACTGTGGCGGGTGCGCCGTCGACCGATCATCGCCCTGCTCGTCCCGCTCGTGACCGCCGGGCTGTGGTGGGCGGCGGTCACCGCCGGCGACGTCTGGCTCGG